>CAZUUP010000739.1:0-2643 GCA_964623105.1 uncultured Akkermansia sp. | reverse complement strand
ATGTCTGACATTCTGATTTTGGAAAACGTCGGCTCAGGTTTAGTCCGAAGCGTGTTCCCCCTTTGTTATTCAAAACGAGCGGCGAAACAACTGATTTGTTCCGCAATTCCGCACCCGGTCACCAATCCGCCCCTCCGCCCCCTCCCGGCCCGCGCCCACCCCCCTCACGGCAACACCCAGTTTGCATCGTTCGCCGTACCCGTCGGCACGCCCCCGAAAGTCACTCGGCTGGTCTTGTCCACCAACTCCGCACGACCATCCAGGAAGTTGATCATACTCTTGGAGCCGTGCTCGACGCCGATGTTGGGCCCCTGGTAGGTCGGGTTGTAATTGTTCGGATCGCCCGGATCACCCCCCAAAAACACACAGCCCAACCCCGCGTATGTCCCCGGGGTAGTGCTGTACGCGTACCAAGCCATGTTGGCCTTCGTTGCCGTCTCGTACGCAAACACCTTCTCCGCCGGCTTGTCCACCAGCGCCAACCGGATCGGATTGTTCTGCACATTCCCGCTGAAAGTCCGGCCCGCCGGCACCCACCCCAAACCTTCCCCGCCCAGATAAGGATTCAACCGATACCGGGGACTCGCCACAAACTTGATATCCCCAACCTTGTGAACCACACTCGGCACCATCCGCGGATCACTATGATCCTGCCCCGGGCAATCATAATTGTTGTTCCCCGGCCGCCCAGTCGAGCGCGTCCCCACCACCACGGACGGAGCATTCTCAGGCGCCGCCAAGTAAGGCGAAAGCAGCGACCCACCCTTGGCCGCGCTATAATACGGCTCCATTGTTCCGGGCAACTGCCCCACCCCATACCCCCACGAATACGGCAGCCGGTCATCCTGATCGCTGGCGTATAGCTGGGCTGCAATCCCCCATTGCTTCATGTTGTTCGCGCACAACGAACCCCGGGCCTTGTCCTTCGCCTTGCCCAACGCCGGCAAAAGCATCGACGCTAGAATCCCAATGATGGCGATCACCACGAGCAATTCGATCAAAGTGAAGCCACCGCGTCGTCCCAGCTTCCAGCGTTTGTCTTGGTTCGTTCTTTTCATAAACGGATTTCAAACCCGCACTTGCACCGCGCCGGTCTTACACCTGGCAAAACCCGGCCCCGTCGCATTCCCGCCACCCGCCAAAACTACCCTTCGTTCCCAACAAAAACCGCCGCAGGCCACCAATTCCACAGCGCTAAACTTGCGCCTGCATCCCGCCCTTACGGCAGCAACCAGTTCGTGTCCGACGTCACGCCCGCCGCAATCTCGCCATACGTAATCGGACTGTTCCTCGGCACCGAATCCGCCCGCCCATCCAAAAACGATATCGTGGTGCGGAAGTCATGGGAGTAGCCGATGTTGGGACTCGTCCAATAGGGGTTGTAATTATTCTGGTCGCTGGCATCGCCACCGAGAAAAGTCGCCACCGATTTTCCCGGTGAATTTCCATACGGCGCCCATTGGCGCAAAACATCGAAGGAAAACACCTTCAGCGCCGGACTGGTTACGCCGTCAAGCCGCACTGCGTTGTGACTTGTGCCGTTAAACCGCCAGTTCGCAATTGGCCCCAATCCATAACAACCGAGGTAAGGGTTGATCCGATACCGCTGATTCTGGACAAACTTGTAGATGGTCCAGGTAAACGAAACGTTCGGGGAGGGGAAGTTCACCGGATGGTGCTCGGAGGCCGGACAATCGTAGTTGTTGTTGTTGTTCTTGCCAGCCACCACATCCGGAGCGTTCAGGTACGGGGACAGCATCGATCCCGCCCCCGCCGCATTATAGTAAGGTGGTCCGTTGCCTGGTGCCCCGTAAATGTCCGCGTGCAGCCAGGAAAACGGCAGCTTATCGTCCTGATCTCCCGCGTAGAGCGTCGCGCCCAGCGACCACTGCTTCATGTTCGTGGTGCAGATCGAGCCCTTCGCCTTCAGCTTGGCCTTGCTCAATGCAGGCAAAAGCATTGATGCGAGAATCCCGATGATGGCAATCACCACCAGCAACTCGATCAGCGTGAAGGCGCGCATCGACGCCGACTGTATCTTTCTCGATTCCACAGGTTTGCTGTAAGAGATATGCAAGGTCCGTATTCGACGCAACACCTTCGTTCGGATTCAGCCGTTCCCCCGCGCATTCCGAAGCGGTTGGCAGCAGGCCAGGCATTTCGCAAAACAGATCAAAGCCGGCAGAACGCAGAAGACGCACTTGTCCACTTCGGCTGCGCGCGCCGTGGGTAAGGTCAAAGCGGCCATCGCGCATCGTACCGTATCCGCAACCCAGGCACACTATCCCAACGATCGAGCAGATCGTCGCGGAAGTTTGGGCCGGAACTTGCGGCTCATGCACAATGTCCTTCTCCCTCGCCCCGTCAGGCACAAACGCGCCGCGGATACTGGAGGCCCTGCGGTGGATTGCGCGGACCTCGCCAAAAACGGATGATGACGCAGTCGCGGCGGGGAGATGAGATCAGTTGCTGCCCGGCCTCCGCGGCCTTGCCGGAGCATCTTGGGCTTGCGGCGGCGCGGACCTCGCCAACCCGCCGCGCCGGCTTCTCTCGCTTGCGATAGTTCCAACCACTTCGGAATGCACCGCGCCCCGCCTCCCCCTCCGATTTCAATTTGTCACCTCCCCGAACCTGTGCCAACCA
>CAZUUP010000738.1:0-2649 GCA_964623105.1 uncultured Akkermansia sp. | reverse complement strand
ACCAGCCCCATTCCCCCGCCCACCCACCGCCACCTCCCACCCCCTTCCCATTCCCCTGCCCCCAATTCCCCTGCCAAAGAAAATTCCCGAAGCCCCCGAATCCCCCAACCCCCTTCCCGGCTCCCCCATCGCCAAATCAAAGAGTCCTCCCCGAAAGAACGAATTCCCGACTCCCACCCCGCTTCCAATTCCCAGCCGAATACCCGCCGCACCCACCATCACAGCCGCCATCGCAAATCTTTAACCCACTCTCATGAAACCCCTCGCCGTCGCCCTCCTCCTCGCCACCCTCACACTCCTTCCCACCACCGCCGCCGAGCCCGTCAAGTTCGACGCCCTCTCCGCCCGTGATGGCAAATGGACCGATCCCGCCACCTGGGCCAACGCCCGCGCCCCGCGCGCCGGCGACCGCGTCCAAATCCGCACCGGCCACTCCGTCACCTACGACGCCCACTCCGACGACGCCATCCGCATGATCCACGTCGCCGGCAAGCTCACCTTCGCCCGCGACAAATCCACCCGCCTCGCCACCGGCCTCATCAAGATCGAACCCGGCGACACCACCACCGAAGACGGCTTCAACTGCCACGACGCCGCGCCGTCCGCCACCGCCACCCCCGCCCTCTTCCTCTCCGCCCTCGAAATCGGCACCCCCGAAAACCCCATCCCCGCCGCCTTCACCGCCACCGTCCGCCTCGTCCACTTCGAAGGCATGAACATCGAGACCCTCCCCGCCATCATCGCCTGCGGCGGACGCTGGGACACCCACGGTGCCCCCATGAATCGCACTTGGGTCAAGCTCGGCGCGAACGCCCCGACCGGCGCCACCACCGTCACCCTCTCCGAGGCCGTCACCGGCTGGCGCGTCGGCGATCAGGTCATCGTCACCGTTTCCAAGGAGAGCTACACCTCCGGCACTTCCTTCCGGCAGTCCGTCAAAAAGCCGCGCCCCGTGCAGACCGAGGAACGCCGCATCACCGCCATCGCCGGCGCAAAACTCACCCTCGACCGCGCCCTCGACTACGACCACCTCGGCACCGGCGACTACCGCAGCGAAGTCGGCAACCTCTCGCGCAACGTCGTCATCACCTCCGCCGATCCCGCCGGCATCCGCGGCCACACCATGTTCCATCGCGACAGCTCCGGCGGCATCAGCTACGCCGAGTTCAGCCATCTCGGCAAAGAAGGCGTCCTCGGCAAATACGCCATCCACTTCCACCTCGTGCGCGACACCATGCGCGGCAGCGGCGTCACCGGCGCCAGCATCTGGGATTCCCACAACCGCTGGATCACCATTCACGGCACCGACTTCCTCGTCATCCGCGACAACGTCGGCTATCAGTCCGTCGGCCACGGCTATTTCCTCGAGGACGCCACCGAGCAATACAACATCCTCGACCGCAACCTCGCCGTGCAGGCCTACAAGGGAAAACGCCTCCCCAAACAGGTCCTCCCCTTCGACCCCAACGACGGCGCCGGCTTCTGGTGGGCCAACGGCCGCAACGTCTTCACCCGCACCGTCGCCTGCGAAAACGACGAATACGGCTACCGCTTCGAGATCGGCAAACACAGCAACTTCAACCCCGAACTCCGCGTCCTCCAACCCGACGGCACCCGCGAAGTCCGCGACGTCCGCCACCTTCCCTTCCTCCGCTTCGAGGACAACGAATCCCACAGCGAAGGCCTCTACAGCTTCAACTTCGGCCACGATGTCCCCGGCTCCGTCCACGGCGACCGCCAGCACCCCTACATCGCCCGCAACCTCCGCGCCTGGGAAACCCACTACGTCGTCCGCCCCAATCTCCAGTTCTTCCTCCTCGACGGACTCACCGTCAGCAACGGCGTCTATGGCGTCTATCACCCCGACTACGACTCCCACGTCTATCGCAACCTCACCCTTACCAAGGTCAGCTCCGAACCCATCAACCGCGGCCACGACGACGAGAGCATCCAATACGGCGACTTCACCTACGAACACGTCCGCCTCATCGACTGCTACTCCGGCCGCGACCCCCTCATCCAGCTCGCCTGCACCGCCCCGCGCGCCGGCGTCAGCGGCCATTTCAAGGACATCACCTGGGACGGCAGCATCCGCCGCCAACAGCGCAAAGTCGTCGATCTCGGCGGCGGTCCCCGCAACTCCAAACTCGAAAACCCCGTCGCCTACTACTTCCACGACTACCCCGCCGCCGGCGAACAAACCAAGGTCCTCAGCGTGAAATTCCCCGCCGCCCACACCGGCGGCGACTTCCGCAGCATCACCAACTTCACCGGCAAAGACGTCCTCGCCGCCCGCGTCACCCCCGTCCCCTTCCCCAAACTCCTCGACCCCATCGACGACCTCCCGCCCGCCACCTCCATCCAATCCGCCCGCCGCACCGCCGACGGCCGCTGGCACATTCGCGGCCTCACCTGCGACAACGGCGAAATCGCCACCGTCACCGTCAACGGCCAGCGCGCCCAAATCCTCACCCAACAAGCCGGCGTAGCCGACTGGGAAATCACCCTCCCCACCGGCAACCCCGCCGAAATCCGCGCCTCCGCCACCGACCGCGCCGGCAACCCCGAACGCAACGGCCACCTCCTCCCCCTCCGCCCCCTCCAGACCGCCCAGCGTTGACCACCACCCCACTCTGGAGTGCGGTGACT
>CAZUUP010000737.1:0-2652 GCA_964623105.1 uncultured Akkermansia sp. | reverse complement strand
AGAGCCACAGCCGTTTCAACGGCTTCCCCTTGGTCGGATGACAAACCGTTAAAACGGTTTTCCGAATTCCACGCCACGGACACCCGCCTGAAGCCGGGTGCTAATGAGAGGGGGGCTGACCTCGGATCCCATGTCTCCGATCTGTGCCGACTACAGACTTTCCCTGACCGCCCTTCGCCCCGGAATCACTGTCTTTTTAATACGTTCTTAACAAATCCCGGCCAAAATCTCCGTCGTTGACCCAAGCAATTGCAGCGTTTGCTCCAGCCACTTGTTCCCATGAAAAAACTCCTCCTCGCCCTCGCCTTGAGCGTCGGGGCCAACTTCGTCGCCTCCGCGCAAGTGCCCCAAATCATCGGCTACCAGGGCCGCGTGCTCGCCAGCGGCACCAACTTCACTGGCACCGGCCAGTTCAAGTTCGCCCTCGTCAACGCCACCGGCACCACCACCCACTGGTCGCACGACGGCACCGCTACCGGCGAACCCGCCACCGCCCTTGCCCTCACTGTCACCGATGGCCTTGTCAGCGTGCTCCTCGGCGACACCACGATCACGGGCATGACCACCGCCATCGCCCCGAGCGTCTTCGCCAGCACCGATGTCCGCCTCCGCATCTGGTTCAGCGACGGCACCGCCGCCTTCCAACAACTCGCCCCCGACCAACGCCTCGCCGCCGCAGGCTACGCCCTCGTCGCCGCAACCGTTCCGGACGCCGCAATCACCACCGCAAAAATCGCCGCCGGTGCCGTCGCATCCACCAGCCTCGCCAACGCCGCGGTCGCCACCGACAACCTTGCCGACAGCGCCATCACCACTACGAAACTTGCTGATGCCAGTGTCACAACAGCGAAACTCGTCAACGCCGCCGTCGGCACCACCGCGCTTGCGGATGGCTCGGTGACCACCGCCAAACTCTCCGCCAACGCCGTCGGCTCCGCCCAACTCGCCAACGCCTCCGTCGCCTCCGCGCAGCTCGACCTCAACAACCTCGGCACCACCCTCTGGAAGGTCGGCGGCAACTCCGGCACCATCCCCGCCGCGCACTTCCTTGGCACCACGGACAACCAGTCCCTCGAGATCAAAGTCAACAGCACCCGCGCCCTGCGCCTCGAACCCAACTCCTCCGCCGCTCCGAACATCATCGCCGGAGCCGCGGTCAACTCCGTCTCCTCCGGCGCAATCGGCGCCACCATCGCCGGCGGCGGCGCCGGCAGCTTTGGCGGCACGGCCATTACCAACCTCGTCCAGTCCACCTTCGGCACCATCGGCGGCGGCGGCGCCAACGGCATCAAGGCCAGCTCCCCCGGCGCCACCATCGCCGGCGGTTACCTCAACGTCGTCTCCAACAACGCCGCCTACGCCACCGTCGGCGGCGGCTACGCCAACGGCGTCGGCACCAACTCCGCCACCGTCGCCGGCGGCTACTTCAACCTCGCCTCCGGTTTCGAGTCCACCGTCGGAGGCGGTGAAGCCAACCTCGCCAGCGGCTCCGTCTCCTTCATCGGCGGCGGGCAGGGCAACATCGCCAGCGGCTCCGGCGCCGTCATCGGCGGCGGCGTCACCAACATCGCCTCCGGCTTCGAAGCCACCGTCGGCGGCGGCGAACTCAACGACGCCACCGGCCCCGTCTCCTTCGTCGGCGGCGGCTACTACAACGCCGCCTCCAAGTATGGCGCCCTCGTCGGCGGCGGCTACGCCAACCTCGCCTCCGGCACCAACTCCCTCGTCGCCGGGGGCGAGGCCAACGTCGCCAGCGGCAATGTTGCCTCCGTCGGCGGCGGCTACTACAACGGCGCCACCGGCTTCGGTGCCACCATCCCTGGCGGCTACGCCAACGCCGCCACCGGCTCCGTCTCCTTTGCCGCCGGCTACTTCGCCAATGCCGCCCACAACGGCGCCTTCGTCTGGGCCGACTTCTCCTCCACCGACATCTTCTCTTCCACCGTCTCCAACCAGTTCAACGTCCGTGCCACCGGCGGCGCCCGCTTCATTTCCAGCACCCTCGGCGCCGGCACCGCCCTCGCCCCCGGCGGCGGCAGCTTCATCTCCCTCTCCGACCGCAACGCCAAGGAAAACTTCGGCCCCGTGGACACCCGCGAAATCCTCGAAAAGGTCAGCGCCCTACCCGTCTCCAACTGGAACTACCGCGCCCAGGACAAGACCATCCGCCACCTCGGCCCGATGGCCCAGGACTTCCACGCCGCCTTCGGCATCGGCGAGAGCAACCTCGGCATCACCGCCACCGACGCCGACGGCGTCGCCCTCGCCGCCATCCAGGGCCTCTACCAAATCGTCAAAGAGAAGAACCAGAAAATCTCCGACCTCGAACGCCGCCTCGCCGACCTCGAATCCAAACTGAACTCCC
The DNA here is from genome assembly GCA_964623105.1 of uncultured Akkermansia sp. GTDB lineage: Bacteria > Verrucomicrobiota > Verrucomicrobiia > Limisphaerales > BJHT01 > BJHT01. The sequence goes on along the minus strand of CAZUUP010000737.1, from coordinate 287 downwards.
ACCCCTCCGCTCCCGCCTCCAAATAACTTCCGGCCCGCGGACGTCCTCGCCGCTCTGCCCCCGCTCGACGCCCCGGGATAAATCCATCCCCACCGGAACCCGTCAATCCCTCCCCCTCTTTGCGTATCTTTGCGCCTTTTGCGGCCATCCCGCTTCCCCGTCCCCATTCACCCTACAGTCCACAGTTGAAACCGGGGCCAACGGAGAAAACCACTAACTGACACTGACCAGCACTCATCGGAGGGCGCGGAACAGGTTCACCTGCTGGGTGAACGGCGATGGCCTGG
>CAZUUP010000736.1:0-2668 GCA_964623105.1 uncultured Akkermansia sp. | reverse complement strand
CGTGCGGTTCATTGAAGTCAAAGGCCGCTCCTCTACCGGCGACATCGCCCTGACCTCCAACGAATACAACACCGCCCGTCGTCTGCGCAAAGACTACTGGCTCTACGTCGTGTTTCACTGTGCCACGCCGGAGCCGTCACTCAACATCCTCCCTGACCCTGCCACGCTCGACTGGCAGCCCATCGTCAAAGTGGAGCACTACCGCCTGAATGTGAACTCCGCTCGTAGCCCCGTCGATCTCAGGGAGGAATCGCCACCGTATGGCACGACCCGATGAATGCTTTATTCTTTCCTCGCATGATTCTGCTCCCCAAAATTCCGGCAGGTTGCTACAACGCTCGCACCGACTGAACCAGCAGCGCCCGAAACATGGCTGAAAAACTGAAATACTCGCCGCTCATCGAAGCGCTTTGCGAATTCCGGTTCGCCCCGTCTCCATCGTGGGACTGGACGATTCCCGGTCGGCTCTACGACTTGATTGGCGGCGACTTTCCGGAACGCGCGCAGGTGGATGGTCTCTCGGTTCAGTTCGTTCCCAGCCCGAAAAACGCCTCGCCGCAGCAGGTGATCAAAGGGCCGGAACGAGTTCAGATGAAGCGGACAGACGGAACGGCAATGGTGCAGGTTGGTCCAAACCTGCTTGTCGTTAACCACCTTCGTCCCTATGCCGACTGGGAAACCTTTCGACCGATGATTGCTGACGCTTACGTCCAGCACGAGAAGATTGTCGGCGTCGCCAAGGTCGCGCGCATCGGACTCCGTTACATCAACCAGATCGCGTTGCCCGATCAGGATGTCGGACTTGAAGATGTGACGACGCTCGCTCAAAAGCGCTTCGCCCCATTCGACCGGCCACTGGCCGGTTTGTATCAGCGCTACGAACTGGCGCAGGACGCACCACGGGGAGTCCTAATCGTGCAGCTTGGCACACAGCGAACGGAACGGGGGGCTTCCGTCATGCTCGACTTCGACCTTGGTTCAGCACCGAGGCAGGAGTTCACCGGCATCGAAAGTGTCTTGGCTTGGTTGGATGATGCGCACACCCGCATCGACGACGCCTTTTTCGCTGCCGTAGCCCCTGCGCTACTCGAAAAATGGAAGCGGGGTGAAAAATGACCGCCGATACCACCGCCCACACCTCCCCTTTCGCACAGATTTGCTGCGAGGTTGGCGAAGATGATTTCTCCGTTCGCGCGCCACATTGGTTCTATTTTGAGTCAAGCCGCTTGGAGGGCTTGTTGAGCGTTACTCGTCGCACGTCTCACGGCTCCGGCGGCACCGAATCTCAGGTTGCTGAGTGGTCTTCGGGACTGGATGAATGGCGCACGCGGCTGGAGCGCCAGTCCAACACCAAGGAAACATTCGTGCCCAAGACCGAACTGGGCCGCAAATTGTGGGCACTGCGGCAGAAATACATCTCTGAGGGCGGGCGGCTCTACACCGCCGAGGAAATCGCCGACGAACTCGATCGTCGCCAGCGCGGTCTGGAATAGGAGCCATGCCGGGCGTCACGACATTCTTGGACAGTTGTGCGCTCATCAATGCCTTTCGTGGTTCTGAAGAGAGTGCGACAAAGCTTTTGAGAATCCTTGAAGACCCCGACCGGGATTTCATCTCGTCATCCATCGTAAAGCTGGAGGTTCTGCCAAAACCCACGACTTTCCGAAACCACGTTGAAGTGGAGTTCTACAACCTCTTTTTTAGCCGGGTTACCCGCTGGATACAAACCAATGAACCATTGATTTCAAAGGCGCTCGAATACGGTTGCAGCCACGGACTCGGTCCGCTCGATTCTCTGCATGTGGCGGCGGCGCTCGAAGGACAGGTCCGGGAATTCATCACTGACGAAAGGGCAACCAAACCATTCTTTCAAGTGGTGGGCCTCAGCGCGCGGCGCTTCTCCGACTTGACCTGAACATGCCCATTTACCCCAAACGCCTCATCGAAGTTGACCTGCCGATCAAGCGAATCTCCGCGCACGCGCGGCGCGAGAAGTCCATTCGGCATGGACACATCTCCACGCTGCACATTTGGTGGGCGCGGCGACCGCTGGCGGCGTGCCGGGCGGTCATTTGCGCGGCATTGTGGCCCGACCCGGCGGACCCGCTTTGCCCGCCCGCCTTTCGGGAGGCGGCGGCGAAGCTCCTCCTCGACTTCGCCCGCAAGGTCACGACGGATACCAAGCTGGCCAACGACCATTGCTCGCCGGAGAATTTCAAGGCGTGGTCGGCACTCGTGGCCTAAACCCTCACCCCGGCCCTCTCCCTTTCCGAAAGGGAGAGGGAGAATCGCACGCAGCGCTCGAACAAACCGGACGCTTCGATTCGCCAGGACGCGGCGAATGTTTCTCCCTCTCCTGGGGGAGAGGGCCGGGGTGAGGGCGGTCGTTCATCTGACTTTCTTTGGCTCCGCACCGCGCTGCTCGACTTCATCGCCGACTTTGCCAACTGGGACAACTCCACCGTCCGCGAATACCTCGACACCAGCCGCGCGCTCACCCAGGCAGCGCACGAGGCGCTCGGCGGCGCGCCCGGCACGCGCCCGCTCGTCGTGGACCCGTTTGCCGGCGGCGGCTCGATTCCGCTTGAAGCCTTGCGCGTGGGCGCGGACGCTTTTGCCAGCGACCTCAATCCCGTGCCGGTGCTGCTCAACAAGGTCGTCCTCGAAT
>CAZUUP010000735.1:0-2674 GCA_964623105.1 uncultured Akkermansia sp. | reverse complement strand
CGAGGGGGGAGAGACTGATCATAAGCAACAGGGTTAAACAGATGTTCGGATCGGGTCGTCCGGAAAAAATCTCACGCGGAAGTCACATAGAACTGCGACCCAACCACGCGGGTGATCCGCGCGGAACTTCCGCCCGGCAGCGGCTTGCCGTGCTCGGCACGCGCCGGGGCCGTGTAGCGCGTGCCGCCCTGGATGTAGGCGATTTCGCCCACACCGTTCTCGGGCACGGGCGTGATGACCGTGGCGACGACGCCAATCAGGCCGGCAACTTTGCCTTCGCTGGAACTCTGCGTCTTGCGGAACACGGTCCGAAACAGCCAGAACACGCCGCCCGCCACCACCAAACCCGCCAACACCGACAACGGTGCATTAATCCACGGATTCCGCGTCACCTCGATCTTGCTGAAGATCATCCCAAACCCGCCGAACGCCGTGATGAACGACGCGATGGTGGTCGGACTGACCGCGGCAAATCCCGGCATGTCGTCGGTGCCAAAACCCGCCTCGGCATGACCGCCCGCACCCCCATGATCCGCAGGCAAATCGTGCCCGCCAAAGGAGTGCGCGAAAAACGCGCTGACGATGGTGAAGAGCAAGCCCACTCCGAAACAAATCAGATAGATGATGAACAGGTCCATAACGTCCTCACACTTTTCGGCTCCCATCAGTAAGCCGCCACCCCGCGGGCCTAGCAAGCAGTAAAGGAGCGGCCACCGGAGCCGTCCGCGCCCGCCGGCACCCCCGCCACCGCGCCCCGCCCCGGTCACAACTGCGACCGGAAAATCCCGCTCAAAATCTCGCCCAGGCGGTGCAGCAGCGACCGCTGCCGCCACTCCTTCACCGACATCTCCCGCGACTTTCGCTTGTCGTCCTCAAAAATTCGGATTTGCTCCGCCGCAAACGCCGCCGAGAACACATTCAAATTGGCCTCGTCGTTCAGGCGAAACGACCGGCTGTCAATGTTCGCCGAACCCACCGACACCCAGATGTCATCCACGATCATCACCTTGGTGTGATACATCGTCGGCTGATACTCATAGATCTTCACCCCCTCCTTCAGCAATGGTTCCCACCGGTCCCGCGACGCCAGGCCCACAATCTTGGTGTCAGTGATTGGCCCCGGCAGGATCACCTCCACCTCCACCCCGCGCCGCCGGGCTGCGATCAAGCCATCCACCATCAACGAACCCGGCACGAAATAAGGCGATGACAGCCGGATGCTCTTCCGCGCCGCCGCGATCGAGAGCAGATACATCAACCGCACATTCTCCACCCCGTCCCGCGGCGCGCTGTGAAAAACCTGCGCGTAGTCCGTCCCCACCGCATCCAGGGCCGGAAAATACTCCTCGCCGTGCAAAACCTCGTTCCGCGTCTTCATCCAGTTGTCCATGAACGCCGCCTGCATCTGGCCCACCGCTGGTCCTTCCAACCGGAACTGCGTGTCCCGCCAATGCTCGGCGTCCTGCGCATTCCCCCGCCACAAATCGGCAATTCCCGCGCCGCCCGTGAACCCCACCCTGCCGTCCACCACCAGGATTTTCCGATGATCCCGGTGATTCAACCGCAGCGGCCCCTTCCAGAACAGCGGGTGGTACTTCTCCACCTCGACACCCGCCGCCTCCATCCGCCGCAGCGCCCCCGCATCAATCCGTGCCGACCCGAACCAGTCCAGCAGCAGATGCACCTTCACCCCCGCCTGCGCCCGCTCCACCAGTGCTTCCGTGAACTGCGACCCCACCTCGCCCGACCAATAGATATAGGTTTCAAAGGTTATCGTCTTCTGCGCCCCCCGCACCGCCGCCAGCATCTCCGGAAAAATCTGGTCCCCGTTCACCAACGCCGTCACCCGGTTTCCCCCCACAATCCCCGGCCCGAGCAACTGCCCCATCGACCGCAGAAACTGCGGATCCGCCACCGCATACTGCGACTCGATATCATACTTGATGCCACGCCCCCCCAGGCTCACGCACCCCGTGAACACGCCTCCGGCAAGCAGCGCGATCACGCCCTGCAACCACCATCTTCTTGTCCAAATCCCAGCCATGGCCAACAAACCATCTTCCGCCCAACGACCGCTCTGCCAGCAGCGCCGAAATCTAAACCCACCCGCCGGGCGCACCAGAAAAATGCGCCCTCCAACATCATCCCGAAGGTTACGATTGCGCGACAACCCATCCGACTCACCCGCCCGCCTCCCCGCTTCCCCTCTTGCTTCCCCCCGGAACCCGCACGCCCCCGAACCACTTGCCAACGTCGCCCCACAGTTTGTGCGCGACGAACCCCCGCAACCCTCCCTATTCTCCGCCCGCGAACACAACTCCTGCCACCCACCGCCCCGCCGATGTCCACCCCGCCCATCCTCCCACCCACAAAAACCCGGCGCGTCGCCGTCGCCCTCAACCTCGCCCTTCCCGGCGCCGGACAATGGTACCTCGGCCAGCGAATGCTCGGCGCCGTCCTGCTGATCGTCTTCCTCCTCACCCTGATCCTTGGCATCCGTTTCCTGCTTGGCGGCACCGGCTTCTACTTCCGGGTCGCCTCGGAAGGCCGCATCTTTGAGCCGGGCGTGCTCGAACAAATCGCCGGCCAATTCCGCCTCCCCTGGCTGCTCACCGCCGTCGCCATCGGCATCCTCGACCAGATTCTCGCCGTCGCCCTCCTCTATTTCCCCCGC
>CAZUUP010000734.1:0-2684 GCA_964623105.1 uncultured Akkermansia sp. | reverse complement strand
GCGTCGCCTGCTACTATCCGCGACAGGATTCGGTCAGCATGCCGGAGGCGAAGATGTTCGAGTCGCCCGAGGCCTACTACAGCACGCTCTACCATGAACTCGTTCATGCGACCGGGCACCTGTCACGGTTGAATCGCAAGGAAGTCACCGACCCGATTCACTTTGGCAGCGACCCCTACAGCCGCGAGGAACTGGTGGCCGAGATGGGCGCGGCGTTTCTCTGCGGTCACTGCGCCATCGAACGCACGACCCTCGATCAATCAGCCAGCTACATCCAAACGTGGCTGGAGCGTCTGCGGGACGACCGTAAGCTGGTGGTCCAAGCCGCCGCCCAGGCGCAAAAGGCCTGTGACTTCATCCTTGATGTTCAACACACGGAAGAGGGTTCAACACCCAGCCAACCCAAGGAGTTCAAGGTCGTGGCCCTGCGGGAATGCCCGACTCCCTTCGAGATGCAGCTCTGCGACACCCCGCAGCGGGCGGCGGATTACTGGCGGGCGCACATCACCACGCACCCGTATTTCAACCCCGAGTGCGAATGCTTCGTCGTCTTGCACCTCAACACCAGGCGACGCATCCGGGGCCATCACATCGTCTCAACAGGCATCCTGGACACGATCCTCGTGCATCCACGCGAGGTCTTCCGAACTGCGATTGCAGTCAATGCGAGCGCGATCTTGCTGCTGCACAATCACCCTTCCGGCGAACCCCAACCGTCCCCAGCCGACATCAAGGTCACGCGTGACCTCATCCGGGCCGGGCAGTTGCTGAAGATCGAGGTCCTCGATCACATCATCATCGGCAACCCCGGCCATGCCAGTCTCAAGGAGCTGGGGATTTTTCAGTGATCTGCCTTGGCACGAATCAGCCCGATGCTGATTTTGCGACGGGAACTCGGATCGAAGCTGGACACAGTCAATCTGGATGCTGTCTGGACAGCCGTGACCGTGAGCGGTTGGCCGGTCAACCCGTCTAAGCCGAGCCGCCGCAAGTCCGGCTGTTACCGGCTCAAGCATGGAGCCTCCCCCACCCCCGACCATTCCATGGCCGGGGCTTTTTGCTCCCGCAAGATCGGGGTGAGTCATCGTGGCACACCCCGCGGAATCGGGTTTTCAATCTCCTTCCAGAAGCCCCAATCCTGCGAAACCTTCCGGCCAAGCTGAATTTGGGGCTTTTTGGCGGTCAATGTGAAGTAGCAAAATGGCAATGTACGGGCCCCGGGTGCCGTTTTCCGCGCCCTCGCGGAAAACCTCGGGCCGCGCGAAACCCCTGAACCGCCCTCCCGCCCAACCCCAAACCCCAAACCCCAAACCCGAAACGGCCCCCCATGCCCCGCCCTCCGCCGTTGCTCGGTTCGCCCTCATTTCGCTGGCGGCGCGGACGCCCCCGCGCCCCGCCGATAAAACCGCCACCACACCACCCCCAGCGGCACGCCCAACGCCACCACCGCCAAGACCCGTTGCCACCACGGACGCGGCTTCGGCGGCAATTTCCCGGCGGCGACGGCGGGCGGCGGGTTCTTGTTTCCTTGCACCAACGCGATCGCTTCATTCGTCGTCAGCAGGCGCGAGGAGAAATAGGCCGGACTCCGCCGCATATCAAAGTCAGTGCGGATGCGCTCGTCCCGCACCGTGATCCCCGGCGGAAACTCCAGCTCCAGCTTCTTCTTCGGACAATAGGAGAACAGTTGATGGACCCGGCCCCGCACCGTGCGCACGGCTTTGACCGCGCCCTTGCCCGCCGGCGCATATTCGGCGAACTGAAATTCCGTCGGAAGCGTCAACCCCCCGATGTTCGTCTGCGCCGTAACCTGATACTGCGCATTCATGAATCCCTTGTCGTACGGCGGCGAATAGGGAACGAAGACCAGATTCGTGGTCGTCACCCGGTCCACCACCTCCCGCTCCAGCTTCTTGCCGGGATTCAAATACGTCACCTCCAGCGGCAGATGCGGCTGGGTCTCAGCCAGCCGCCACTTCGCCTCCTGCTGATACCCGAGATGGAAATACCAGCGGCTGGACGAGGAGTGATAGAACGGTTTCACCATGTTCGTCTTCAGGCTCGCAAAATACGGCCCGGAACCAAACGCCAGCCACAGGTACGGCAAGACTTTCTCGTTGCTCTCCCACGGCACCGGCCCGGCATACAGCGTGATCATCTGAGTCACGCTCTGTCCCCCTGGGCTTGGCGGCACCGCCGGCCGGCCCGGATCGGTCGATGCTGGGGAAGGCCGCCAATATCCCGACCGACGATAGAAATGATAATGGTCCGCCAGCGAATCCGACCCCATGATCGAATATTCCCACATATCCTCCGCCAACACGTCGCCAGGAGTGCAATCGGCCAGCGGCGATGGGACTGCCGCCTTCCCGTTCGGCAACGTCTTCTGCTCCGGAACGACGACGTCCGGCAATTTCCGCGACGTCACCACCTGCCACGCCTTGCCCTTCACATAAAACTCGAACTCCCGGGTGTAATGGTCGGAGTAGTGCGAATACTCGATCTCACCTTTGACATAGAAATCCTGTCCCAACGCCCGCCCCGCAAACGCACCAATTGCGACCGCCAAAATTGACAACTCCCACCCCAAGCGCCGCCGCCACCGGGACCGTCGCACTGGTTCCACTGTCGTTGCTCGGTTCGCCCTCATTTCGCTGGCGGCGCGGACGCCCCCGCGCCCCGCC
>CAZUUP010000733.1:1520-2685 GCA_964623105.1 uncultured Akkermansia sp. | reverse complement strand
TGGAATCGGACTGCGAGCAGGCTAACCTTCGGAGCGGGATAGGTCTAGTTTGTCCGGGTTTACAGGACTGTGGATCGGGCGCGACCGTCCTGCGGTTGCGTTTGGGGCGGTGGGTGCTAATCTGCGCGGCATGGAAAGACCGGAACGCCCGCCCGCTGATCCTGAGTTGCGTCGGCGCATCAACGACCTCATCGCGTACAAGGGCGGAGGCCACAATCCGGACCTGGTGGCGGACATCATCGAGAGCGCGCTGAAGCTGCTGACGGATGTCGAAGACCGCGGTGACGTGCGGGTGATTCAGACTGCGGTGCGGGAGCTGCGGTATGCATTCCGGTTGTTCGAGCCTTATGCGGCAGCCCGCAAGGTGACTATTTTCGGGTCAGCCCGGACGCAGCCGAACCAGGTCGAGTATCAGCAGGCGGTCGAATTTGCGCGCAAGATGGCCGAGGCGGGGTTCATGGTGATCACCGGCGCGGGGCCGGGCATCATGCAGGCGGGACACGAGGGGGCGGGGCCGGAGCGCAGTTTCGGCGCGAACATCCGGCTGCCGTGGGAACAAACGGCCAATCCGGTGATCGCGCAGGACAAAAAGCTGATCACGTTCAAATATTTCTTCACGCGGAAACTGACGTTTCTGCGGAATTCCGATGCGCTGGCATTGTTCCCCGGGGGATTTGGCACGCTCGACGAAGGCTACGAGGCGCTGACGCTGATGCAAACCGGGAAGGGGCGGTTGCGGCCGCTGGTGCTCATCGACAAGCCGGGCGGCACCTACTGGAAGACGTGGGACAAGACGCTGCGGGAACACCTGCTGCGCAATCGCCTGATTTCGCCGGAGGATTTGGGACTGTACACGATCGCGGACACGGTGGATGACGCGGTGAAGTGCATCACGCGATTCTACCGGAATTACCACTCGACGCGTTTTGTGCGGGAATTGCTGGTCATTCGTCTGCAACGAGCGCCCTCGGAGGGCACGCTTGCGGCATTGAACGCTGATTTCACCGACATCATCGAAGGGCAGCCCATCACGGTGGCGAACGCATTTCCGGACGAGGTGGAGGACAATGACGTGCCGCAATTGGCGCGGATCGCGTTCGGGTTTGACCGGCGCAGTTACGGACGGCTGCGGCAATTGATCGATGCGCTGAACGGATTCTGAGGG
>CAZUUP010000733.1:0-1420 GCA_964623105.1 uncultured Akkermansia sp. | reverse complement strand
CCGCGGTGCGCGCTGACCAAGAGCAGGCGGAGGCGTCACCGCCGGGTTGCGGTGGGAGAGGGCCAGCTTCCCTCGGCGTGCAGGAGTCGGGGTTTCCAGCCGGCTCCGCCAGAGAATCCGCCCAGTTTGCCGTTGGCAGCAACGACGCGATGGCAGGGAACAAGCAATGGCACCGGATTGGCTCCGCAAGCGGCGCCGACGGCGCGACTGGCGTCCGGGCGGCCGATTTGGCGGGCAATCTGGCCGTAGCTGCGGGTCTGGCCGCGGGGGATTTCGCGCAGGGCCTGCCACACCTGCCGTTGAAAGGCGGTCCCGCCGGAGAGATCCACGGGCGGGAGGGAACCGGGCGCGCGCCCGGCTAGACACGCGACAATCGCCGCGCGAACGCGCTGGAGCCAATCGGCGGGCGGGGCTTCGGCGGATGAGGCGGTCGCAGGCCGGAGTGGCTGGGACTGCGGAAACGCCAGACGAATCAACCCGAGAGCGGAGAACTCGGCGCAAAAATCGCCGTCCGGGGTGGGGATGACAACGCGCGTGGTCGGTGCTGGTGCGGGGCTGACGCCCTGATGAGATGGGGAGACTGGCATGATGCGGTGGGAGTGCCGGGGACCGGTTCAGCGGCGCATATAGGCGGAAACGAGACCGAGCAGGATGAGGAGGAGGATGGTAAAGAAGACAATGAAACGGCGGCGGGCCACGCGCTTTTCGATGCGGAGGGTTTTGATGCCGTCCACCTTTCCGGCCGCGAGGTATTTGATCAACTTGGGGTTGCTGCTGGGCGAATCCGTTCGTTGGAAGAAGGCCCGGAGTTTCTGCCACGCGGCGACGAGGTCGTATTTGCGCAGTCCCTGTTCGTTGTAGTGAGCGGAGGTGACCACCGGGGTTTCCGGTTTCGCGCGGTCGAGATCCACTTCCTCGAAGATCGGGTCGGCCGGCGAGGGGGCGCGAACGGGTTCGGGCGGCGGGGGTTGGAAGGGGGCGGGGTTGGGATGGACGGTGGAGCGGACGCGGGGTTTGGGTCCACGGCTCTTGCCGGCGTCCAGTTGCTGGATTTCGGCGCGGAGACGGGCGAGTTTCTTTTCCAGCTCCTGCTCGCGGGCCGTGATGGGATCCAGCTTTTTTTTGAACCATCCCATGGCCGGCGATGGCTTACTTGCGCAGGATCAGGACGAGCAGGATCAGGAATCCGACGGCGGCGACGGGCCAGGTGAGGGCGAAGCCGAGGCGGCAGAGTTCGAGGAAACTGCGGGGACGGAGGAGCGAGGGCTCGTCGCGTCCCGACAACGGGGCGCCGGCGGGGGATTCGGGGGTGGCGGAGAGAATGGGCCAGCGGCTCAGGGCGGTGTTCCATGCCATGCGGGCATTCTCCAGCGTGGTGAGGGCGCGGGTGAGCTCGGTATTCCAGATTTCCTGGGTCCAG
>CAZUUP010000732.1:0-2714 GCA_964623105.1 uncultured Akkermansia sp. | reverse complement strand
GTGGACGCGGGTGCAATTGATCATGTTGAGGACGGCGGTGTTGTCGGTGTCGGCGTAGCCGTGTTCGCGGAGGAGTTGAGAGGCAAATTCGGCACTGCGGAGGACGTGAACGAGGGTGTATTTGGCGCCGGTGCCGGTGTTGTCGCCCCGTTTTTTCAGGTAGCCGAGGTCGTGGAACAGGATGGCCAGCAGTCCGAGTTCGAAGTAGCGCTGGGGAATGGCGGGCTCGGCCCGGGCGAGGGCGCGACCGCGCAGGAGGCGCATCATGCAGAGGGTGACTTGCAGGGTGTGCTCGAAGTTGTGGTACTTCAGTTCGATGGGCTGGTAGTCACGGTAGCGGCCGAGGAAGAAGTTGGCGGACCAACTGAAGGCGCGAGAAACAAAGGAGGGGTCGCCAGCGGGAAAAAGTTCTAGGTAGATGGATTGGACTTCGATGGCAACGGCGCGCGGGTCGGCGGTGTCAACGGCGGGCAACATGAGTGGGGGCACGCTAACAAAGGAGCGGGGTGTTGCACGCATTTTCTCGCTGTAGCGGGATGCCGGTGGGCACGGGAGGCGGGACGCTGAGTTATATCAACGTGATCACGGGCGGAACGATGGCGGCGGTGACGGATTTTTTTGAGGCCCGATGAGCGTTAGTCCGCCTGTCCAAGTGGAGTTGCGGCATGTCGGGGAGGGACGCGTCTTGCCGGTTGGTGAGCAGCCAAGCTGGCGGGGCGAGGGATCGCCCGGTTGGCTGCGGATCGCCGCAATGGGGCGGGCTTCCGACGGGCTCGCGGAGAGCGGAGGCGACGGACGCTGATTAGGCGGGGGGTGTGAGGGTGACGGCGGCGCGATAGGTGGCTTGGAGGGCGGGATCGGTCTGGGTGTGGCGGCCGCGGAAGACGAAGAGCAGGCCGAGGCGGGGGTGATCGGTGCGGTTGGGTGCGGAGTGATGGATGGTGTTGCAGTGATGAATGGTGGCGTCGCCGGGATTGAGGAGGCCGCAGAATTGTTCGGTGAGCGGAACGACCGGGGGATGGGCGAGGCCGATGGAGTTGCCGCGAACGCCGGAGGGTTTGGTGGGAAGAACTCCCTGATGATGGGAACCTTTGAGGAAGAAGACGGGGCCATTGGTTTCGGTCACGGGATCGATGGCGATCCAGATGGTGAGCATGTCGGGCGGGCTTTGGCAGAAGTAGGCGTTGTCCTGATGGGAGGGGACGCCAGAGCCGATGCGGGCTGGTTTGTTGAAGGTTTCGACCCCGGCGAGGACGGGTTCGCCCCGGACGAGCGGGGCGACGAGGGCGCGGATGTCGGGACGTTCGGCCAGGGCGCGCAGGAGGGGGTTGTGTTGTTCGAGGCGCCAGAGGTTGCGGACGGTGATGCCGTCGGCTTCGCGGGTGGCGGCGTCGGCGGGTTTGGTGGGGAGGTCGTCGCGGATGTAGCGGGTTAGTTCGGTGCGGACTTCGGCGACCTCGGCAGGGGTGAGGAACTGGCGGATCAGGATGACGCCGTCGCGGGTGTAGTCGCCGAGGAGTTGGGGAGTAATGGCGAGGGGCATTGGGTGGGGACAGGTATTGGAACGGAGCGATCAGTGCGGAGGCGGCGGCCGCAAGTGGATTCTGGGGATCAGGTTTTGGGTTTTTCGGGGGCTTTGGGTTCGAGTTTGGTGAGGCGGAGTTTGCGGTCGTAGTGGGCGGTGGCGACGCGGATTCCGTCGGGGTGGAGGTGCATTTCGCGGGCGGTGTTGGGGAGTTTGAACTGGTGGGCGGGCTTTTCGTCGGTCGGGCCCCAGAAGAGGAGAGAGCCGCCGCCGGAGCCGCCGGAGCAGGCGATGAGATGGCCGTCGGGGTGCATGGCGAGGCCCCAGACGACGCCGCCCTTGATGTCGTTGCTGACGTGGCTCTTTAGGATTTTCTGGGTTTCCCAATCGAAGCGGATGACGAGGGGTTCGTGGACGCTGCCGAGGGGATTGGTGGCTTTGTGCAGGCCGCCGGCGACGAGGTGCTTGGTGTCGGGGCTGAAGGCGAGGCCGCGAATGCCGCCGAAATGGACCTGCTGGCCGCCGTCGTAGTGGTGCAGTTCTTTGGATTCGAAAGTGCGCGCAAGCTTGCCGGCGGCGAGGTCCCATTGGTTGACCTTGCCCATGAGGTCGCCGGTGAGGAGGAATTTCCCGGCCGGGTGGAAGAGGGCGCTGTAGATGTCGAGTTCGTGGCCGGGAAGTTCGCGGACGAGGGTGCCGTCGGCGAGGTTCCAGAGTTTGACAATGCGGTCGTTGCCGGCGCTGGCGAGGAGTTTGCCGTCGGGGCTGACGGCGAGGGCGCGAATCCAGCCGTTGTGGGCCTTGACCTTGCGGATGGGTTCGGGTTTCTCGGCGGTGACGGGCCACCAGATGAGGGTGTCGTCGTAGCCGCCGGTGACGAGGGTCGCGCCGTCGGGCGAGAAGGCGAGCGCGCCGACCCAGGAGTCGTGGGCTTTGAAGACGGTCTTTTTGCCGGTGGCGAGTTCCCAGCGGATCGTGCTGCGGTCCTCGGCGGTGGCGAAGATGTAGAGGCCCTTGGGGTCGAAGCGGCAGGTGATGAGCGGGGCGTCGTGGGCGAACTCCTGGGCGACGTGGGCGGCTTTGGGATCGGCTTTCATGTGGCGAGAGATGGACGGGGCGGGCGGCGGAAGCGTTCAGAGCACCGGTTATGAGTGGAGAAGTCGGTTGGGTAAATCCCACGAACCGTGGA
>CAZUUP010000731.1:0-2714 GCA_964623105.1 uncultured Akkermansia sp. | reverse complement strand
TTGACGCGCCCGGCGGCGCTGGCGCCGAACACGGCGGTGGCGCTGGTGCGGCGGTTGGTCGAGGAGACCGAGGCGCTGGCGAAGTCGATCGATTTCACGGAGGTCGTGCGGACGGAGCGGTTCCGGCGGTTGCTGTTGTGGTGCGGGGTGTTCGTCGGGGTGGCGGTGTTCATTTTTGTAAAGGGCGAGGATGTGACCCGCGACTTGCTGCTGCGGGCGTTGCTGTCGCAGGAGACGCTGGTTCCGCGCAAGACCCGGGTGGTCTGGACCACCGGCGATTTGAAGGTGGGGCGCGGCGACACGATCAATCTCGAGGCGCTGGCCAAGGGCGTCATCCCGGAGACGGGCACGCTGATCGCCCGGTACTCGATCAGCCGCTCGGTCGAGTATCCGATGGAGGTCAGCCCGACCAATCGCGCGCGCTTCAGCCGGACTTTCGAGAACATGCAGGAGTCGTTCAGCTACACCGTGCGCGTCAATGACGGTACCAGTCGCAGCGCGGAGGTGACGGTGGTGGACCGTCCGGCTTTGACCGGCATCGAATGCCAGCAGATTTATCCGGAATACACGAAGCTGGGGACGGTGCGGCGATCGCCGGGTGACCTGGTGTTGTTGTCCGGCAGCCGGCTTCAGATCAAGGCGACGGGGAATAAACCGCTGAAGTCGGCCGTGGTGCGTCTGGTCGGCATCACCAACGAGATCGTGGCCGCCATCGCGACCGGTGCGCCGCAGGAGGCGATGGCCGAGATTCCGATTCCCACCAATTCGCTCGCCGGGTTCTCGGTTCACCTGTTTGACCACGATGGCTTCGAGTCGCGCGACGACGCGATCTACCGGATCGATCTGCTGCCCGACAAGGCCCCCGTGGTGCGCATCACGTATCCGGACCGCAAGGAGGAGTTGATCACCACGCGGGCGACGGTGCTGGTGGGATTCGAGGCGCTGGATGATTTTGCGGTGCAGAAGGTTTTCCTCAAATACCGGATCGAGGGCGGGGACGAGAAGAGCGTTGAGATGGCCTTGGAGGATACATCGCAGCGTTCGTTGCGGCGGCGTTACGACTGGAAGGTGGGGGCGATCAAGCCGGCGGTGGCCATCGGGCAGTCGCTCGAATACTGGATCGAGGTCCACGACAACAACAACGTGACCGGGCCCGGCATCGGGAGCAGCGAGCATTATGTGGCCAAGGTGGTCAGCGATGACGAGAAACGCGCCGATCTGATGAATCGCGTCGGGGACTACATCGGGAACGTGGGGGATGTGGCCAAGGATCAGGAGACGCTGAACAAACGCCTCGGAAATGTGATCCTCGGACGCCCCGAACAAAAATGACGCCCCGGCGTCGAAATCCCGTGCCGCCGACCATCTTGCCAGCCGTGAGCCAGTCCGCCGCCCTCAAAGCGCAGGGCGGGGTCTGCAGTTTTGGTTTCCGGTCGTCAACCCAACTGTTCTTATGATCATTCGAAAATCGTCCCTGCTCGGTTCGTTGATTGCCGTCTTGGCGGTCAGCTTGGTCGGTGTTCGCGCCGAGGTTGAGAAGCTCACGGCGGAGCGCCTGCTCCAGCAGGAACTCAAACAGGAACAGCTCAAGACCACCACCCAGCGCGTGGCGGTCCAGCTTGGCGTCATCATCGAGGAGTACGAGCGCAATGGCCTCGGTGGGGACGACGTGAATGTCCTCAAGTCCATCCGCACCGTCCTCGGGCGTCTGGGCGACAAGGAAATGGAACGGGTTGTGCAACTGCTCCAGCTCACCCGTACCGCGACCGACCTCAATGCCTCGCGGCAGAGCGGTGTCGAGGCGTCTTCCAAACAGAAATTTATCACCATTCAGCTCCGCCAGTTGCTGCTCGAATACCAGCGGCAGCAGGCGCTGGCAGCGCTGTCGGCCCGGTTCGCGGCGTTGTCCCGCCGGCAGGGTGACAACCTGAAGGAAGTCGTCGGCCTGTCCAACCTGCTCAAGGTCCGGGAGACCGGCAACGTGAGCGACACCCACCGCATTTCGCTGCAACTTCAGGAAAGCGAACAGGGCACAATCGGGGACGAAACGAAGTACGTGCTGGCGAAACTCGAGTCCCTTGTGAAGGACATGGACGGCCCGACCGGCGAGCGACCGCGGCTGGCCTTGCAGCGGTCACGCGATGGACAGCTCATTCCGACCATTGAATCCGCCGCCACCGATCTCAAGGCTGCCAAGCTCCTGAGCGCCGCCGGCAGCGAGAAAACCGCCCGCGACCTGCTGCAGGAACTGGCCCGCATGCTGATGCCCGCGCGCGACAAAAAGGATGTTCTGCGCAACGCCATCCGCGAGGTGGAAAAGGCGATCGAGCAGGAGAAGCAGGTCGTCGCCGAGACCAAGGAAATCGAGGGCAAAAACCCGGACACTTCGGAAATCGAGCAACGGCAGGCGGAAGTGGTGGATCGCACCGAAAACGTTCGGCACGAGGTCGAAAACGTCGCGCCGAAAGCGGCTGAGAATCTCAAGACCTCGACCGAGAAGATGCAGGAAGCCCGGGCCGTGCTCAATGACCAGAAACGCAGCGGCGAGCAGAAGCGCGAGCAGGCGCCGGAGAAGCAGGAGCAGGCCATCGCCAAGCTCGAGGACGCCAAGAAGAATTTGCAGGACCAGCTGGCCAAGGCCGAAGCCGCGGAAAACAAACCCAAGGACAAGCTGGCCGAACTCAAAGAACTCCGCGAGCAAGTCAAACAGCTCA
>CAZUUP010000730.1:0-2716 GCA_964623105.1 uncultured Akkermansia sp. | reverse complement strand
TGCTCACCATCACGCCGATGGGCGGGCAGGTGGGCACCACGGTCGAGGTCACGCTCACGGGCGAAGTGCTCGAGGACGTGACGGAACTGCTCTTCTCCACGCCCAAAGTCACGGCGAAACCGAAGACCGGCGAGCCGAACAAGTTCCTCGTCACGATCGCGCCCGACGCGCCGGTTGGCGTCCATGATGCGCGCTTCGTCGGGCGGCTCGGGGTTTCATCCGCGCGCGCATTCAGCGTCGGCAAGCTCGCCGAAATCACGCGTACCGGGACAAACACCACGCTCGAAACCGCGCTTGCTCTGAAACCCAACTCCGTCTGCAACGCCACCACCTCCGCCCGCGCCGTTGACTTTTATTCGTTCACCGCCACGAAGGGCCAGCGCCTCGCCATCGAGTGCGCGACGGCAGGAATTGATTCCAAGCTCTCGCCCGTTCTCATCATTGCGGATGCGCGGGGCCGTGACCTGGTCGTCAACCGCACCAGCGGCCTGCTGGATTTCACCGCGCCGGCGGACGGCCGGTTCTTTGTGAAGGTTCACAGCCTCACCTTCAAAGGCGGGGCGGAGCAGTTCTACCGGCTGGCCGTGCAGACAGTCCCGGCTGGCGCACCGGTGTCCCGCCAGCCGGCGACGCGCGCGGTCAGCGCCTTTTCGTGGAATCCGGGGGCTAACTTCGGCATCGCGCGAACCGTCGAGGCCGAGCTCAACAATGATCACGCCAAGGCCCAGAAAATCACCCTGCCATGCGACATCGGCGGCGCGTTCTTCCCGGCGGCGGATGTGGACACGTTCGAGTTCACGGCGAAGAAGGGCGAGGTCTGGTGGGTCGAGGTGGCGTCCGAGCGGTTGGGGTTGCCCACCGACCCGTTTGTGCTCGTGCAGCACGTCACGATGGACGGAGGCAGGGAGAAGCTCACCGACGTGGCCGAATTCAATGACATCCCGGCCCCGATGAAGCCCTCCTCCAACGGCTATTCCTACGACGGCCCGCCGTACAACGCCGGGTCCGCTGACGCGCTGGGCAAGCTGGAAATCAAGGAGGACGGAACCTATCGCCTGCAGGTGCGCGACCTCTTCGGCGGCACCCGCAACGAGGCGGCGAATGTGTATCGGCTGATGATTCGCAAGGCCGCGCCGGACTTCGCCCTCACCGGCTGGGCCATCCACATGGAGCTGCGCAATGGCGACCGCAACGCCGTGTCCAAGCCCATCGCGCTGCGCCCCGGTGCGACCATGGCGTTGGAGGTTGCCGTCGTGCGGCGCGACGGGTTCGACGGCGAAATCGAACTGGCCGCCACGGACCTGCCCGCCGGCGTGACGGCGGCGGGCATCAAGATTCCCGCCGGCCAGTCGCACGGGAAATTGGTCATCACGGCCGGCGAGAAAGCGCCGCGTTCGCTGGGCTTCGCGAAATTGTTTGGGCGCGCCCAAGTCAACGGCGCGCCCGTGGAACGCCCCGTCCACCTTGCCTCGCAAGCCTGGCCCGTCCGCGATGCGAGCGGCGAGGTGCCCAAGCCGCGTCTCATGGCCGACGTGCCGGTGTCCGTCACCGATGCCGAGCCGGCGCCCGTCAGCGTCGCCGGGCGCGAGCCGAAGATTTGGGAGGCGAAGGCCGACGCGAAGCTCACGATTCCGCTCAAGCTCACGTGGCGCCGCGAGATTTCCGGGCAGCTTCGTCTGCGCGCCTACGGCAACGGCTTCACCGGCCTCAAGCCGCTGGAGATTCAGCCCAAGACCGAGACGGCCGACCTCGTGCTCGACCTCGCCACGCTGAAGCCCGTGCCCGGCGAACACACGCTGGCGCTCTACAGCGGCTATGTGACCAAGTATCGTCACAACCCGGGAGCGGTCCTGCTGGCCGAGGCTGCGCAGAAGCAGGCCGAGCAGGAAGCTGCGACGGCCGCCGCCGAGGCGAAGAAGCTCGCCGAGGTCGTCAACACCGTGCCCGCTGAAAAGCGCGCCGCCGCGGAACTGGCCGCGAAATCCGCCGACGAGAAACTTAAGGCCGCCAAAGCCGCGAAGACCGCCGCCGTAAACAAGGTGAAAGCCGTGACCGCCGAAGCCGCGCCCAAGGACATCGCGGACATCCTCGTGTCGGAGCCGATCCGCGTGCGGGTGCTGCCGGCGGACAAGAACTAGCGCTCGTTTCCCGACCATCCCGATCCCTCATTTGACACGATTTCAACCTGCAAGAAGAATCTGCCTATGCATGAATCCGAACTACGCGCCTTGATTCGTGAATCCGGCTCCCACCCGGTTCGCCTCTGCATGGACGACGGGCGCAGCTACACCGTTGCCCACCCGGATTTCGGAATGGTTGCGAATCAGGCCGTTGTATTGGGTAGCGGTCCCGGCCACGATCTCGGTGGCCCCAGCTTCGTCATTTGCTACTTCGACCATGTCACCCGCGTGGAAGTGCTCGATGCCAAGACTCGCAAAAAGTGAGTGGTAGCGTGATCCACTTCCTGCCGTTTCAGATCCATCTACCGTGACTTCATCGCCCGCCATCGTGCGTTGCCCCGGACCCATGGCCCGGCGGGAGTTCATGCGCGTGGGGTTGGCGGGGTTCGGCGCGTTGAGTTTGCCCGGTCTCCTGCGCCTCCGCGCGGAGGCCGCCGCACCCGCGCGGAAGGACAAGACCGCCGTCATCATGGTCTGGCTGCCGGGCGGCCTCACGCATCTCGACACCTACGACCCCAAGCCCGACAGCGGCAGCG
>CAZUUP010000729.1:0-2721 GCA_964623105.1 uncultured Akkermansia sp. | reverse complement strand
GTGCTCGATGATCAGCTCGTCTGCCCCTACATGGGCGCCGGCGGCGTGGCCCCGAGCGGCAAGCGCGGGATGTATTCCGGTGGCAGCATCGGCCTCGCCACGTTGCGCCGCGACGGCTTCGCCAGCATGGACGGCCCCGGCACGCTCACGACCCGTCCGGTGAAGTTCAGCGGCGGGCACCTCTTCGTGAACTTGAACGGCGAGTTGCGCGCCGAACTGCTCGACGAGGCCGGCAAGGTCCTCGCGACTTCGAAGACCGTCAGCGGCGACGCGACGAAGCGCCAGCTCGAATGGACCGGTCGGCCGGATGTGTCGGCCTTTGCCGGCACGCCGGTGCGTTTGCGATTTCACCTCACGCGCGGCTCGCTGTTCGCCTTCTGGGTGACGAACGATGCAAACGGCGCGAGCCACGGCTACGTCGGCGCGGGCGGCCCGGCTTTCAGCGGTGTCCGCGACGTGGCCACGCCGAAGTAACCCTGCCATGAAACGCTTCTTCGACTGGTTCAACAACCTCTACCCCGTGTGGCTCGTGAGCCTCGCGGTGCTCGCCTTCTACCGGCCGCAGACGATGCTGTGGTTCGACAAGCCGTGGATCTTCTGGTCGCTCGCCGCTTCGATGCTCGGCATGGGGCTGACCCTGAGCATCGCCGACTTCAAAGCCATCGGTCGGATGCCCGGGAGCGTGGTGCTGGGGTTCGTGGCGCAATACACGATCATGCCGCTGGCCGGCTGGCTGGTGGCCACGGTGCTGAAACTCGAACCGGGTCTCGCGGTGGGAATCATCCTCGTGGCGAGCTGTCCCGGCGGCATGGCCTCGAACATGATCAGCTACCTCGCGCGGGCCAACGTGGCGCTCTCCGTGGTGCTCACGCTGTGCTCCACGATGCTGGCCTTCCTCTTCACGCCGACTTGGACCAGCGCACTGGCCGGCAAGTATGTGCCGGTGGACGCCTGGGGTTTGTGCCTCTCCGCCTTCCAGCTCACCGTGGCCCCCGTGGTGCTCGGCGTGCTCATCCGGTGGAAATTGCCGCGCGCGGCGGAGCAAATCGGCGCCTGTGGTCCCACGGTTGCCGTGCTGGCCTTCGTGCTGGTGACGGGCGGCATCGTGGCAGCCAGTGCGGGCGACATTGCCGGCAACTTTGGCCGGCTCACTCTGGCCGCCTTTCTGTTGCACCTGCTCGGCTTCGTCGTCGGGTATGTCGTGCCGAAGCTGTTTCGCTACCCGGAATCGGTGGCCCGCACCATCAGCATCGAAGTCGGCATGCAGAACGGCGGCATGGCCGCCTCGCTGGCGCGCGCCCATTTCGCGGCCATGCCGCTCGCCGCCGCCTGGTGGAAGCGGCGTGTGCCGGATGAACCGCAATGAGCCGTCGCAACATCCATTACTGGAAATGCGACCGCCCGGCGGCCTTCCACGGCACGCAGACGCGTGGCGAACCGGATGCCCGGATCGAGCAGCAGCTCGCGGAGCAGTTGCGGGACCGCTTGTGCGCTGGAAGCGTCGTGCTTCAGCCGGCTTGCTCCCAAGGTAACCATCTTACCTGGACGGCGCAGGTGGGCGGCCTGGACCTCTTCGTCCGGGTCGAGAACGGCCCGGAGCTGGACCAGCACCTTGCTGTGGAGTCGGCCCTGCTGGATCGCGTGCGCGCCACCGGCGTCCCGACGCCGCGCGTCTTCGATACCGACGCCGCTCGAACTCGCGTCCCTTTCGCTTGGCAGGCGCTGGAGCGCATTGCCTTCCGTGACCTCAATCACTGGCACCGCCTTAATCAGCTCAACGCGGCGCGCATCGCCTACGACATCGGCATGAACGTCGCCCGCTGGCAGACCATCCAGACCGCAGGCTTCGGTCCCTTCGACCTTGATCACTGGCGAAGCGACGGCAGGCTCGCGGGCTATCACGCGACGTATGCGGACTATTTCCACCTGCGCCTGGAGGAGCACCTCGCCTTCCTCGTCGCAAAGGGCTTCTTCACCTCCGCCCAGCGGGACGATTTCTGGCAGGCGATCGCGAAGCACACCCCGCTGCTCGCGCTCACCCAAGGCTGTCTCGTCCACAAGGATCTCGCGCTGTGGAACATCCTTGGCACGGCGGATCAAATCCATGCCTTCATCGACTTCGATGACGCCATCAGCGGCGATCCCATGGACGACCTCTCGCTCCTCGCCTGCTTCCATGACGCGTCTTTTCTCCAACGCGTCTTTGATGGCTACACCAGCCTCCGGCCCCTGCCATCCAACCATCGGCGCCGCTTCTGGCTGCACCTGTTGCGCAACATGATCGTCAAGGCTGTCATTCGTGTGGGGGCGGGTTACTTCGATCGGGACGATGGTTTCTTCCTCATCGGCTCGGGATGCAGCGGGGTGGACCTCAAACGGTTTACGGAACAACGCCTAACCCTGGCCTTGCACGGCCTCGAACAAGACGCTGAGCTTTCCTGCCTATGAACCAGAATCTCCTCCAACTCGGCACCTGGCTGTCCACCGGCTCGCCGGTCATCGCCGAACTCGCCGGCTTGTGCGGCTTCGACTGGGTGCTGCTCGATTTGGAGCACGGCTGCGCCAGCGAAGCTGCTTTGCCGGAGCAACTGCGCGCGTTGCGCGGCAGCGCCACCCGGGGAGTGGTGCGCGTCGGTGCGCTGCATCCGGACCTGATTGCCCGGGTGCTCGACTGGGGGGCTGGCGGCCTCATGGTGCCGCACGTCAACAGCGCCGCCGAAG
>CAZUUP010000728.1:0-2725 GCA_964623105.1 uncultured Akkermansia sp. | reverse complement strand
CGTGGTGCGGGTTAAAAACCGCAAAGAAAAAATGAACCTCTCAAAGTTTCTCTCTCTTGCAGCCATCGTTCTCACCGCCGCCGGCCCGCTGCTGGCCGCCGAAGGTTTTCACCGGGCACACAAGTTCGAGACGTTTGCCGTCGGCCAGTGGGAGGGATCGGACAAGTCGGGGCTCCTGCGGTTCGGCAAGGATTTCGGCGGTGGGCTCGGCGTGGGCTACAATCTCACCGACCATCTGAACATCAACACGGATGTGGTGTTCTCCAAGGTAAACGTGACGGACCAAGGGGTTAATCTCAGCGCCAACACGACGCATATTTCCGGCCACGTCAATCTGGACACCTACCTGCTGCAAGGCCCAATCGCCCCGTTCCTCACGGGAGGGATTGGCGTCAACAGCTTCGACGGTAGCAATGGGGCGTTCAAAATCTCGAAATCGGAACTTTCCTACAAAGTCGGCGCCGGTCTCCGCTGGGACATCACCAACAGCCTGTTCGCGAAGGCCGTTTACCGGACAGCGTGGGCGGACATTCGCAACTCGGAACGGTTCCACACGGTTTCCCTCATGCTGGGTGTCAAGTTCTGACAAGGGACGGCCCGCCGCCGCACCAACTACTGCCAGCCCTCGCTGGAGTGATAGTTCCACCAGTCGTTCTCCGCGGGATTGCCCGGGAACCGGCTCGCGTGACCGTCGGCATACAGCACGTTGATGCCCTGCCGGTGCGGCATGTTGTCAATCGGCGTCCAGTAGGGAATTTCCCAGAGCAGCGTCGCGCGGGAGTTGTCCAGCACGTCCGAATCCAGACGACCACTCACCGGTTTGGCGGTGCCATAACCCACACTAGGAATCCAATAGATGTGATTCCACACGTAGGAGGTCTGATTGGATGAAATGAAAGTCTGCAACGGCGTCACCCGGATGCCGGCGGGGCAATTGTAGTAATTGGGTTTGAGCTGGAAGGTGCTCGTGACGGCGTTCATGGCATTGCTGCCCAGGTATAGCGCAATCATCTCCGGCAGATAATTCATGTCCGCGCGCAGCGGATTGTCCCCGGGCGACCAGGCGCGGCCCCAGTTCCGACACAGCGGATAGCGACTGTCCCAATCGGCCGCGTACAATTGAATGCCGATACCGAGCTGTCGCAGGCTGTTGATGCAGTAGGCCTGATGGGATTTCGCCTTGGCCCGGCTCAGGGCCGGCAGCAGCATCCCGGCCAGAATGCCAATGATGGCGATAACCACCAGCAACTCGATGAGCGTAAAGGCCCGCGCCGCAAATGAACGCTCCAGCCCGGAGGGAGAACGGGGATCCATGGCTGGAAGATAACCATGTCCCCGAAACTACGGAATAATTTTTCTTCCGGGGGTTTTCCGGGAAACTCATGAGCCGCGCACCACGCCCACGCCCCGGCACCACGAGTGCAAACCAGCCCTCCTGCCTTCCCCGCGGCCGGCACCCCATGACCCGCAAAAGAGCCGCAAAAGATGCTTGCCGTCACCACCCCTTTTCGGCACACAAGATGCACCGTTAGCCACGAATAGCGCCATTTGAATCAGCCCCTCATTTCACCCTCTCCAGCAGAATAAAAAACCATGAGCACCACCAACAACTTCCCCAAACTTCACAACGCCATGTGGCCCGGCCTCGTCGGCAAGGGCAGCCCCGGCGCGGAACCGTTCATTGATCTCGACACGATGCTCGACTTCACCGCCAAAGCGGACGTCGGCGGCGTGAAGTTCGACGGCGTGGATCTCTTCCTCTACAACCCGCACACGGACATCGACATCTCCGACGACGGCATCAAGGCCCTCGCCGACAAGATTCGCTCCAAGAATCTCGTCGTCGGCTCCGTCGTCGCGCCCGTGTGGTTCGATGCCTCCGCCGGCGGCGATGAGAAGGCCCGCGCCAGCTTCGTCACCCACGTCCGCAAGGCCGTTCGCATTGGCAAGAAGCTGCGCGAACTCGGCGTCCGGCCTTATGGTATCGTGCGCATCGACAGCGCGACCAGCGTGACCGCCTGGGACAAGGATCCGAAGGGCGTGACGAAGCTCATCGCGCAAACCTTCCGCGAAGCCGGCAAGGTCGCGAAGGGCGAGGGCGAGCGCCTCGCTGCCGAGGGCGAGATTTGCTGGGGCGGCATGCACTCGTGGAAACACATGGTCAACCTCCTCGAGGAAGTCGGCATGCCCAAGGTCGTCGGCTTCCAGGCCGACATGTCGCACACGCACCTCTACACGCTCGGCTACAACGCCGAGTCGCACCGCATTGTGCCGAAGAACTACCACTACGAGCCGGCCGAATTCCACAAGGCCATGACCAAGCTCACCGACGCCCTCCGGCCGTGGACGATTGACGTCCATGTCGCGCAAAACGACGGCGCCGCCTTCGGCCCCCGCGACCACGAGAAGACCGGCCGCCATTGCCTCGCCACCGATCCCAAGGGCAAGCTCAACATCGCCCGCGACTCCGGCTACTGGCTCCGCGACAAGGCCGGCAAGGTCACCAAGAAAATGAAGCACATCTGCTGGGACGGCTGCATGTTCCCGAACGAAGTCCTCATGAAACAACAAACGTGGAACGACATCCTCGCCGCCATGATCCAGGTGCGCGAGAACCACGGCTGGAAAGCTTGATCCTCATCCACAGAATCAACCCAACCCCAAATCCCGAACATGGCAAAAAAGCAACTCCGCATCGGTCTCATCGGCTACAGCTTCATGGGCC
>CAZUUP010000727.1:0-2726 GCA_964623105.1 uncultured Akkermansia sp. | reverse complement strand
CAGCTTCTCATCCATTTCCACCAGATTGCCCCGTTCCGGAAAGCGCCCCGCCTGCACGTCCGCAATGTACTCGCCGAAGGCCGCCACCCGTTCGCGTTGGAGCCGGCGATGCTCCTCCACGAAATTCCGGTATGCCTTTGCATGCCGCGGAATCCGTTCCTCGTAATCACCGAGAATGTCATCCGAAAACAGAAACTGCGTGTCGCAACCGCTTCCGGAACCCAGCGACATCAGAATCATCTTCGTGCGCGAACACAGGAACGTCGCCAGATTGTGCGGCACCAACTCCAGTTCAGCAGCGTAGGCGCCGGCGCTCTCCAGCGTCTTCATCTCTGCGAACAAATGCTTTGCCTCCGCCACCGTCTTGCCAATCGCCCGATACCCGGTCCAAGTGACATGGCGTGGCACCATCCCCAGATGCCCCACCACCGGAATACGCTCCCGCGCCATCGCCTCGATGATGAATGGGCTCGCCGAGCAATAGACTGAACTGGCGCCCAATTCGAGCGCGCGAAAGGCGACCCGGATCGCCTCCTCCGGCGAAGCCAGGCCGTGCGGCGTGGCGCAGGACAGAAAACTGTTCGGCGCAGCCGCCACCAATCGGGGCAGTCGTGCTTGCGCCTCTGGCGAATCAAAACTGCAACTCATCAAATCCACCCCCGCCGCTTCGGCTGCGGCGGCCTCCTCGGGCGATTTCACATGGATGTGCGTGAGGCAGCGCTTGCCCTTGAGTTGTTGAAGATCGTGGACCGTATATTTCTTTCGCGGACGGAGCATCCCCAAGATTCGCCAATTGGCCGTCTGCCAGCAACACTTCTCCGGCACCGGCCACCGGCACGCCACGCCGCACCCGCCCGTTCCCCGAACTGCAAGTTCCACCCGGCACCCGCTGATGCTCGATCCGGTTTTCCGAGAGCAAGCACCCACATCGGTCGCGCCTTGCAATCGCCACGCTGTTTTCTTGAACAGCCGCCGACCGTCGGCGAAAGTCATCCGCATGTCCGACCACGCAAGCATGCGCGACCCGTTCCGTGAGGCCCGACAAAAGGACGGCGTGCTCCGGTGCCCGTTCCAGGGCGAGAACCTTCCCATGATCCTGCGCCATGCGGACGTCCGCGAGGCCGCCAAGGATTGGCAGACCTTCAGCTCGGACGCGCCGTTCCGCGTCCCCATCCCGTCCGAGGAGGCGGTGCGGACGATGCGCCAGTTGCCCATCGAGACCAACCCGCCCGAGCACACCGAGTATCGGGCCATCGTCGAACCCTTCTTTCAGCGGGCCAAGCAACCCGACGTGATCACGAAGGTGGAGGCACTGATCGCGGAAATGCTCACCCGGGCGCTGGCGCGTCCGTCCCTCGAGATCGTGAACGAGTTCGCCCTGCCGATCCAGTCACGCGCACTCACCTACCTGCTGAACGTCCCCGAGGCCGAGGCCGACACCTGGATCGGCTGGGGCATGCACGTGTTCAAGGTCACCGGCGGAGAGTTCAAGAAAGGCACCGCGCTCGAGGACTATCTGCACGCGCAGTTCGACCGCGCCACGGCGAATCCGGGGCCGGACTTTTTCAGCGCGCTGACCCAGGCCACCTATCGCGGTCGCAAACTTACCCGCGAGGAAATGATGGGTTTCGGCAACCTCACCTTCGCCGGCGGCCGCGACACCATCATCCACAGCATCTCGTCCATCATCGCCTATCTCGGCCAGAATCCCGCCGCCTTTGAATACCTTCGCGAAGATCCCCGCCGCATCGTCCATGCCAGCGAGGAATTTTTCCGCGTCTTCATGCCCCTCACGCACATCGGGCGCGTGTGCCCGGTCGAGACCGATGTTCATGGCGTTAAAGTTCCCCCCGGAGGACGCGTGTCGCTCGCGTGGTCCTCGGCAAACTTCGACGAGACGGTGTTCGACGCACCCGAGGAAATCCGCCTCGACCGCAAACCCAACCCCCACATCTCCTTCGGCTTCGGCACCCATTTGTGCCTGGGCGCGCCGCATGCGCGCCTGATCGTGCGCTGTTTGCTGCAGGCGCTCACCGGACGCGTGGGAAAAATCACCGTCCTCGATGCCCAGGAGCACATGGAAAAGGAAGCCGCCTACCAGCGCTCCAACGGCTTTGACTCCCTGACCGTTCACCTGACTCCGCGGTAAACCTCCCGCCTCCGCCGATGATCCCGTCACGCCTGTTACGCCTCGCCTGCGAACTCGCGCTGGCCGCGATCATCACCCTCCCCGCTCCCGGCGCTTCAGCTCCTTCGCCACCTGCTCACTGGTCCTATCAGCCGGTCAGCCGTCCCGCGATTCCCACCTCCGCCGGTCCAGCCGCCAATCCCATCGACTCCTTTGTCCGCGCCCGACTTGCCGCGGAAGGCATGCAACCGTCGCCAGAGGCCGATCCGCGCACCCTGATGCGTCGCCTCTGCTTCGATCTCGTCGGCCTCCCGCCCGCCCCCGAGGAAGTGGAGGCATTCGCCGCGGCATGTGCGACGTCGCCGGCTGCTCGGGACCTCGAAGTCGCCCGTCTCATCGAAACCCTGCTTGCCAGCCCGCGTTACGGCGAACGCTGGGCCCGGCACTGGCTTGACATCGCCCACTACGCCGACACCCACGGTTTCGAGCGGGATCAATTGCGCCCCAACGCCTGGCGCTACCGCGACTACGTCATCGCCGCGTTCAACGCCGACAAGCCCTACGACCAGTTCCTCCGCGAGCAAATCGCCGGCGACGT
>CAZUUP010000726.1:0-2728 GCA_964623105.1 uncultured Akkermansia sp. | reverse complement strand
ACGCGGGCGCGTCGGCGGTTGAGTCGTCGGTCGAATCATCGGGAAAGGCGTGATGAGGGAGCGGCGACGGGGTGTGTTCCGCTGCGAAAGCGATGATCGGGTGCCGTTTGGCAACGCGGACTGACCGGCGTCAAGGCGCTGTACGAGGGGGCGCGCCATTACTTGGATCGGCGCGGCTGAGTTGTGCGGTCAAGGGGTTCCGGGGCGGGGGGACGGCGGCGGTTGGGGGCAGAAGAGGTCGCTGCACCCGGCGGGCAGGTAGCGGGTTTTGGAATCAAACTTTTTCGCAAACGGGGCGATCGTGGACTGCATGAGGGCGATGCGGAAGGCGTCGTAGCTGATGTTTTTTCCGATGACGGTGGTGATGACCGGCCGGCAGCCGTCGCCGACGTCCACCATGATTTTGTCGGTGGCGACCGGGTTGGCGACGGGTTGGGGATGCTGGGTTTGATTGGGGGGCACGGAGGTCAGTTCGACCTGTGATTGGGGCAGGGGAACGAGGGCGACGTGGGCGGGCTCGAATACTCCCCGGAGGCCGTCGAAGAACTGGGCCATGGGCCGGCCGTCGGCAGTTTCGAAGAGGAAGAGTTGGACATGGCGGTCGAGGGTGGCCTGGTGGCGGAAGGTGGCTTTGAAGGGGTAGCCGGCGTAGGGGGAGAGGTCGGGGCGGATTTCGGCGGGCTTGGCGACGCCGAGGTAGCGGCCCATGAAGGCGGAGTATTTGGCGAGACAACCGCCCCATTGCTGGCCGCAGGCGACGATGCGGAGTTGCTGGGGGTCGAAGGTGAGGTTGCGGTTGCGGAGTTCAATTTTCAGTCCCTCGGTCCAGCGGCGTGCGTTGGTGGAGGTCCACATTTCGTAAGGGGTCCATTCGCTGATGAGGCCGCGCTGGTTGAAGCTGGCTTCGAGGTCATCGGCGATGAGGGCCTTGGTGGCGGGGCTTTTGTCGA
The DNA here is from genome assembly GCA_964623105.1 of uncultured Akkermansia sp. Taxonomy (GTDB): domain Bacteria; phylum Verrucomicrobiota; class Verrucomicrobiia; order Limisphaerales; family BJHT01; genus BJHT01. Next base: position 1,778 of record CAZUUP010000726.1, on the reverse strand, counting down.
TGGGATCCACGATGCAGCGGGGGCCGAAGACCTGACGGGCGAGGTCAATGGTTGCGGAGGCTTCGGGGCCGCTGGTCAGGAAGCAGACGGCGGTGTCGGGCTTGGGTCCCTCGGCCGCGAGTAACTCGCGCCATTTGGCGGGGTATTCGGCAGGGACGCCGGGTTGGTCCCACCTGCCGAGGCAGTGAACGAAGAGGTATAGCGTGGCGATGGACTGCGGACGGCGGGGCGGGGGCGGGTTGATGGCGGGGGCGCCGGCGACGGGTTGGGCGGAGGCCGCAGGGAGGCAGAGGTGAAGAGCGGCGGCGAGGCTGAGCAGTCCCCGTACAAGCCGGGGCAGGCTGGTGGTGGCTGGCTTGCGCATGGTGGGGCGATCGCGGGGGCTGCGCACTGAGGTCATGGGGAGGCTGGCAGTTTACTTGGGGAGCGGCCGCCAGCGGATGTTACGAAGGGTGGCGGTGGTCTGGTAGGAGGAGAGGCCGAGGGGAATGTTTTCTTCGATTTCGCCGGCGCGCATGGAGATGGTGTGTCCGGCGGTGGGGAAGTTGACGAGTTTTTCATCGTCGAGCCAGGCCTCGATGCGTCCGGGGGTGACGCGGACGCGGACGTGATACCAGCGGTTTTTGTCGAATTTGACGAACTTGGTGGTTTCGTTTTCGGAGGCGTCGGCGCCATCGATGCTGGAGATGCCGACGACGGCACCGCCCCAGCCGCCGATGACGTAGGTGCAGTGGGTCTTGGCGACGGGGAACGTGAGAGAACCGAAGAAGTCGCTGCCGCTGAGTTTCATGGTTTCGTAGGCGATTTCGAAGTTCATGGCGGGCGGCGGGTTGGTGTAGGTGATGCCGGTGAGGGCGGAGCCGGCTTCGAGGATGATCTGACCCTTTTCGACGCGGACGTCGCCGTGACCGGCGAATTCGGTGATGCGCCAGCCGGTGAGGGTTTTGCCGTCGAAGAGGGGCTGCCACGGGGTTTCGGGGGCGGCGGCATTGGTGGCGGGTTTCGGGGATTGGGAAAGGGCGGCGGTGAGGGCGGTGGCGACTTGTTCGGCGAGGTAGGCGGAACCGGAGGGTGAGAAGTGGACGTTGGCGGGGAGTTGGATGGTGGCGAGCTTGGCGGTGGCGTGGGTGAAGAGGTCGTTGGTGGGGATGCCGAGTTCGGTCATGACGCGCTGGGCGGCGGCGTTGTAGGCGAGGACGTCGGCGGGTTTGCGGGGGGGATTGAGTTTGCCATCGGGGACGGGGGTGGTGTTGCACCAGATGAGTTTGGCGCCGGTGGCCTTGAGCTGGGGGACGAGGGTGCGGAGGTTTTTCTCGTAGTCTTCGAGGGAGATCTGGGGTTTGCCGGTGTCCATGTATTTGAGGTCGTGGAGGCCCCAGTTGAAGTGGATGACGTCCCATTTGGAGTCGCCGAGCCATTTGGCGAGATTGGCGAGGCCGTTGCTGGTGGGGCCGCCGTTGGTGAGGATGCGGTGGACGTTGGCCTTGCCAGCGAGGAGTTTGCGGACGGGGACGGTGTAGCCGATGGAGATGGAGTCGCCGATCAGCAGGACGCGGGGGAGCTTGGGATCGTCGGGGACGGGTTCCATGGCCGGGTCTTTGCGGGCGGCCTTGGGTTCGGCCTTGGGGGCGGGTTTTTTGTCGGCGGCCTGGGCGGAGAGCAATTGTGGGGCGAGAAGGGCGAGGGTCAGGAGGAGGGAGAAGTGGGTGATTTTCATGCGAGTCGGGTTTGGCTGATGGAGGGACTTATCGTGGGTTTGGGGGGATTTGCAAAGGGGG
>CAZUUP010000725.1:0-2733 GCA_964623105.1 uncultured Akkermansia sp. | reverse complement strand
CCCGTCTCGACGCCCAGCCGACTTGGAGTGCGGTGCGCGAGGACAAGGACCACATCCGCCTCTACCTCCCGCCCGGCGAGCGGCCGGTGCGCGGCGTCTTCGTGTGCTTCGTGTTTCATAGCGGCGACCCGCGAGAATTGGCTGACCTATGGCACTTCGCGCTCGTGACCGTGCCGTGGCCGTTCGAGTTCGACCTCGGCGTCAATGACAAGCGCAACGGCCGTTTTCAACTCGGTCATCCCGCGCAAGACATGGGCCTGCTGCTGCGCTATCTCGACCACGCTGCGAAGGAAACCAGGCATCCCGAGCTGGCCACCGTGCCGCTCGTCGGCTGGCTCGGACAGAACGGCTCGCACCTGTGCGCCGACCTGTTCAAGCGCGCGCCCGAGCGCGTCCTCGCGTGGAGTGATTCGTTCCCGAACCGCCTCCGGCAGTTTCCTGAACTCACCCGCAGTGTCCCCTTCGCCTTCGCATGGGAGATTCCCAAGAACGAATTGCGCGCCGGCCAGCGCACCTACAAGAACGACGGCCCCGCGCCCGCCGACTTGAGCTGCCGCGCGACCACCTACGGCTTCGATCACGGCATCTATTCGAAGTTCAATTTCTTCATGGCGTATCTCGATCGCTGCATCGCCCTGCGCCTGCCCGCCGTGATGCCGCCGCCGGGCCAGCCGGTGAAATTGAAGCCCGCCGTGCGCGAGGAAGGATGGGTCGGTGAATTCGATCCCGTGGGCGCATGGAACCCCATCGGTGCCGCCGGTCCCGGGACCAAAGAGGCCTTGAAGTATCCCGTCTGGTTTCCCGACGAATACGCCGCCTGGTCGTGGCGCTCCTATCACTCCGCTTGCACCGATTTGGAAATCACCGGCCCGAGATTCTCCTATCAAAAGCGCGACGGCAAATGGGGCGGCCCCGACTGCGGCCTCGGCTACGGCGGTCCGCTCGCTGCGAAGGACCGCCACACCTTCTCCGCCAAAGTCACCGGCGACTATGTGAAGATCGAGTTCCACGACGGCAATCGCATCGTGGGCGAGGCCAAGGCCGCCCCGTGGGAACTCCCGGGAATCACGCTCGCCCCCGGCCTCCGCACGCTCTTCGCGGTCGGCGTAAAGCCCGACGGCTCGCGCGCCGCCAGCCGCCCGGCCTTCGTCATCGCGAAATGACCGGTCGCCCGGGGCGAGCGCCTGGCCGCACCGGCGATTCAGTCGAACGGAAGCCAGCAGAAAAAGATTGCCCGCCGGAGCACCCGGCGGAGTCTGTACAGCAATAACGTCATGCAGCTTACAAATTCCTCCTCCTTCATTCCATCGGCCCCGCGCGGCGGCACGTTCCTTCGTATGATATTTTGCCAGCCCTACCTTGCCCGCCTCACGCGGTGTTTGAACCAAACGCCTGATTCTGCGTCGCGAACTCGCGTCCTTCGCAATGACGACACTGGCCGCCGCGCCACCCCGTTGCATAAACTGTCCGCCAGCCTGGCGCTGTGTTTGGCCGTCATGGTGTCCGGCGAAGCACAGGCGCAGGGATTGGACAAGGCGGCGGAGGCGGCCGCGAAAAAGCTCTTCGATGCGGTGATGATCGGAGTCGAGCTGAAGTTGCAGGGTGAGTATGTCGGCAAGGAGGGCGGAACGCCGCTCGGCGTCCAGGTCGTGGCGCGGGGCAACAGGTCGTTTCATGCGCTGGTCCTGCAAGGTGGATTGCCGGGCGATGGTTGGGATGGCGGGCGTTACGGCCTGTTGGAAAGCGGTCCATTGACGGAGGGGCGCGTGGAGTTCAGCTCGCCAAGTGATGCCGCGGTCAGCGCGGTCCTGAATGAGAACGGCCTGACGCTGCAGCGCGGCGATCAGAAGATCCTTTTGAAGCGGGTGGAACGAAAGAGCGCCACCTTGGGACAACCGCCGCCCGCGGGCGCGATCGTTCTCTTCGGCGGCGCGAAACCGAATGTCGATGCGTTCGAGCAACGCACAGACATCGAAGGGCTGACCGCACCGGTGATGTTCGACGACTGTTTGATGGCGGGAGCGGTGACCAGACGCAAATTCCGGAACTACACCTTGCACGTGGAATTCCTGACCGGTTGGGAACCGCAAAACATTCCGTGGCGCCGGGCCGATGCGGGCATCTACATGCTTTCCCGCTATGAAGTGGCGATCGGCGACAGCTTTGGATTTGATTTCGACCTGTCGGGCGCCACGAGTCCCCACCGGCCCAAGCTGGCCGAAGCCGGGAACCAGCCCTCGAAGTTTCCTGCGGTAAAGGGGAATGGCGCCCCACGGGTTTGTGGCAGCGTCTTCACCTATCCCAGCAAGGTGCCGAATTCGTGTCTTCCCCCGCTGGTGTGGCAGACCCTCGACATTGAATTTCAGGCGCCGCGTTTCGGCGGGGACGGCAAGAAGACCTCGAAAGCGGTGATCTCGGTGAAGCTGAACGGGCACCAGACCGTGGAGAAGTTGGAGGTAAACGGTCCGACGCCGCACGGGTTCAAGGGTCCCGAGACACCGGACGGCCCCATCTGGTTCGAAGCCTTCGGGCGGCGCGTGCTGTACCGCAACATCTGGATTGTGGAGCATCCATGAAGCAAGCCATGAAACACCTGCGAGCCTCCTCCCGGTTGCTGATCGGGTCGCTGTGCGTTCAAGCACAAGCGGCCGACGTTCCCGCCGCAGCGACAGCAGACACCCAGCCGGCCTGGCCGCAGGCCAATGGCCCGTTCGGCAACTTCAATCCGCGCCA
>CAZUUP010000724.1:0-2735 GCA_964623105.1 uncultured Akkermansia sp. | reverse complement strand
CCCCCGAGTTGCGCGTCCGTGATGACCATCAGGAACTCCTTCTGCTCCAGCACCTCCAGCGCCTCCTCCGCCGACTCCGACACCTCGACCTTGTACCCCTCGTCGCTCAGCACGCTCCGCAGGGTCAGACGCATGTTCTTCTCGTCATCAACAACCAGAATGGGCGGTAGCGGCGAACTCATTTGCGCATGCTCATCAACACTTTCACCGGGAAGCTTACCGAGAAGGTGCTCCCCTTTCCAAGCGTGGATTCCACCGCGATCGTCCCGCCGTAAAGCTCCACATTGTGCTTTACAATCGCCAGGCCCAGTCCCGTCCCTCGCGGCTTCGTCGTGAAGTACGGCTCAAAAATCTGCCGCCGCTGCTTTTCCGGTATCCCCGGCCCCGTATCCCGGACGCTCAAGATCACCGCCCCGTCGTTCGTCTGCCGGGCCCGCACCTCGATCAGCCCCCGCCCGTTCATCGCCTCCCGCGCATTGAGCAGGAGGTTCACCAGCACCGCTTCCAGATGCGCCCGCTGCATCAGCAACGGCGGTAGCCCCGCTTCCAGCTTCCGCTCCACCCGCACCTCAAACTTCGCCGCCGGCGGTAACACCTGCGCAATCGCCTCGTCCACCATCCGCTCGATTTCCAGCCGTTCCACCCGCCCCTCCGCCAATTGCGCATAGCCCATCAGCTCCGTCAAAATCCGGTCCGATCTCTCCACCTCGTCCCGGATCATCTCCATCTTCTCCAACGCCCCCGACGAGTCGTTCTTCAGCAGCCGCTGCGCGGAAAACGCCGCATTGTTGATGATCGCCAGCGGATTCTTCAGCCGGTGCGCGATTTCGGCCGCCAGCCGCCCGGCCGACGCCAGTTGTTCCTGCCGCGTCGCCGACTCCCGCGCCTCCTCCTCCGCCTGCAATCCCCGGTCAAACAACACCTCCACCCCGTAACAACACGCCGTCAACAACACCAGCAACAACACCCGCGCCAGCAGCAACTGCCCGGACTGGCCCGAGATCACCAGCCCCGTTGGCTCCCGCCCCAGATCAATCAGTATCGGCGAACTCAGCGGATCCAGCTCGATGATCGACTTGTACAACCCCACCGCCGCCACATACGCGCCAATGCTCAGGAAATTCAACACCACCTGTGGTCCCGCCACCGGGATGCTCACCGCATTGCGCACGATCAGCACCGGAAACACCCAGAACAGCACGCTCTCGAACCCGCCCGTCACCACCGTCATCGCCGCCACAAACAACGCGTCGATCAGGTTCACAATCCACGTGATCGAATTCACCAGCGAGAACGGCAGCCGATGCATCCAGAGATACACCCCCATCACCCCGACGTTGATGATCAGATACCCCAGCAAAAACCGCCGCACCGGCTCCAGCGCCATGTCCCCGATCGTGTTCAGCCCCTCGAAACTGTTGGAAAAGAAAAACTCGACAATGAAGATCACCAGCACCGCCACCTTTGCCGGCAGCACGATGTTCCGCTCCCCAAACCGCAGCCGCTCCGCCCGCCGCACCGGGTCCACCGCCGGCGTCACCAGGAAATCCGCCCACCGCCGCGGGGTCTGATGATCGATAAATTGCATGGCGCCACCCCCGCCTCAACCGGGTCGGGACAACATCGCCTCCGCCCGCGCCGCAATCTCCGCCACCGGCCACAGCCGCCCCAGCCCCTCATAGCCGCACGCCAGCAGCCCCTCCTCCGGCCCGATGAACTCCACCCCCCGCTCCCCCAGCGTTCGCACGTTCGCCCGCGTCGCCGGATGCTGCCACATCTTCCCGTTCATCGCCGGCGCCACCAGCACCTTCGCTCGCGGATTCAACGCCAGCGCTATGCACGTCAACGCATCATCCGCCAGCCCGTGCGCCATCTTCGCCAGCACATTCGCCGTCGCCGGCGCGATCAACAGCAGGTCCGCCTCGTCGGCCAGCCCCACATGCGCCGGCTTCCAGCCCAGCTCCTCGTCATAAAGATCCGTCACCACCGGGTTCCGCGACAATGTCTTGAACGGCAGCGGCGTGATGAACCGCTGCGCATCGGCGGTCAGCACCACGTGGACCGAAAACCCCCGCTTCGCCAGCAGGCTCGTCAGGTCCGCCGCACGGTGCGCGGCGATCGATCCCGTCACGCCCAAGACAATTCTTCGCGCTTCATTCATCAGTACCCTTCCCGCCCCCGCCCGCCGGCCCGCTAATCCGACAGCGGCGGCGCCGAACGCGACTGCCGCATCTTCTCCGCATCCATGATCGCCTGCATGCGCCGCACGTCCTCTTCAATCGAGGTGCTCAGCACAAGGTAGTCAAAATGCTTCCACTGGGCAATTTCCTGCCGCGCATGCCCCAGCCGTTTCTGGATCACCGCCGACAAATCCTGATTCCGCTTTCGCAACCGTTCCTCCAGGATCGTAATCGACGGCGGCGTCAGGAAGACCGTCACCAGTGCCCGCCGCAGCTCCGCGTCCTCCGCCGCCTGCTGCCGGATCGCCGCCGCCCCCTGCACATCCACGCTCAACAACACATCCCGCCCCTGCCGCAGCTTCCCCAGCACCTCCGCCTTCAACGTCCCGTAGCTGTTCCCGTACACCGTCGCGTGCTCCAGAAAATTCCCCGCCTGCACCCGCTTCAGGAAATGCCCCGCATCCAGGAAATAGTAATCCACCCCGTCCCGCTCCCCCTTGCGCGGCGCCCGCGTCGTGCACGTGATCGCCCGGCTGAGGTTCTCGTTGCGCTGGA
>CAZUUP010000723.1:0-2740 GCA_964623105.1 uncultured Akkermansia sp. | reverse complement strand
GTTGAAAGACTCCTGTCCACAGGGCCGCGTTGCCGCGATTCGGGAGTCACTCCACCAGCAGACCGCTCAAAAGCAAAATTCGGCCCACCCCGTCACAGCTCAAACGCAATCCCAAACCTCTCTATCCGAGGTCGCTCGCTCCGTTCCATGGATCCCCCTCAAACTTCAGGCTTTGAGCTTTGAACTTTAAACTTTGAGCTTCCCCCGCTCACTCCTTCCATACCTCCAGTTCCGTCACCCCGCTCCGTGACTTCTCGCGGTGGGTGAACACCACCCGCAGTTTCGTCGTGCTTACCCGGCCAAATCGCACCGTGTTGATCATGTTCCCCGTCGGCTTCTCCGGCGTCCGCGTCTGCTCGCTTGCCGTCCGCCACCCGCCCTCCGTGAAATACTCCACCGCATAACCCGCCGGCGGCTGCACCCCGCCCCGGTCGTCGTAAATGTACAATTCCACCCTCCCAACCTCGCGCGCCGCGCCGAAATCCACCTCCAACCAATCTGTCGCGTTCGTTGATCCGTAGCTCGTCCAGCGGTTCACCGGCGTCGGGCGGTAATTGACCTTGCCGTCAATCGCCGACTTCGCCACTCCGCCATAACGATCGCTGAACGACGCCGTCGCCTTGGGAAATCCCTCGCCCTTCATGTTCAACGCCAGATTCCCCGGCAGCGGCGGTGCCGGCTCGTACGGCAGCGAACCCTCGCCCCACGCCTCGAACTCACTCAAGCCCGTCCGCCCGTTGGCCGCATGCGCGAAGACGACCCGCAGTTTCTGCACGTCCACCGCCGCAAACCGCACCACGTTCGCCCGGTGCCCCGCCGCGACCTCGGGATTCCGCCGCTGTCCTAGAATTTCCTTCCAGCCATCTCCTTCCCATCGCTCCAAAGTGTACGACTTCGGCGCCACCACGTTTGTCCCGTCATCGAGCCAATACAGCCGCACCTCGCTCACGCGCCGCGCCGCGCCGAAATCCACCGCCAGCCAGTCCGTTGCATTCGTCGAGCCTGCCGTCGTCCAGCGATTCGGCGGATGCACCGTGTACCACACATGACCGTCGTTGACCTTGTTCAGCGGGGTCTTCGGATCGGTATGCGACGCCGTGAACCGCGGATAGTAATCCCCGTCGTTGTTCACCGCGTAGTTCATCAATGCCTTCCCAGTCGCCCCCGCAGTGCTCGCCGTTCCCACCGCCGCGACCGCCGCCGGCAATGTCACGGAAATCTTCCCCAGCGTCGGAAGCGATGCGATTTCCTTCCCATCCGCCAGCACGCGCAAGCCCGCCCCGCGCTGATACCGCGTTCCGTCCTTGTCCCACAAAATGCTCAGCCGCCGGCCGCGATACGGCACGTCGTCCAGCGCGAAAAACGCCCACTCCGCCGGTGCCAGCGGATCAATCTCCACCACGTCATCCGCCCGCGTCTTCAAGCCCACCAGCCCCGTGATCACCAGATCGTTGAAGCTGCTGTGGAAATAATGCTCGCTGTGATTGTAGCCGTCGTGCCCTTCGAATGACCCCGTGTCCGGATGCAGCGCCTCGGCCAGATACGGCTTGCCCTGCTTCCGATGCGACCGCGCGAAGATGCCCAACTGCTTCACGTAATCCGCCCGCGTCACCACGTTCTGCCGGTAGTTGTGCAACAGATTCGCCAGCGCCTTGAGCGTCTGCGCCGTCCCATACGGCCACGACTGTCCGCTCCACCAGCAGCACGAGTTCTTCAGCAAAAACAGCGGATCATGCCGCTCCACCGTCGTCGGCCCGAAGTCGGCGAAGAAATAATCCCGGTCCATCAAGAACTTCCACGCCGCCTCGAAGCCCGCGTCCGGCAGGTTGAACTGCCAGGGAATATACGCGTGCAGTTCCCGCCCATGGGGACTCCCTGCAAACTTTCCCGACTGATACGTGAGCGTGTGTTTCTTCACCACGTTCCCCTCCTTGTCCGTCTCGTCCCGCATCGACATCGGGAAAAAGAACTCGCGCTTCGGATCCCACAACAGCTTCTGGATTTTCTCCTTCAACCCCGCGGCCTTCGCCCCATACGTCCGCGCCGTCGCTTCATCGCCCGCCAGCCGCGCCACCCGCGCAATCGCGAGCGCATCCGCATACATGTAGGCGTTGAATCCCGGCCGGTAGCCGTTCGCGCCGCGCAGGATGTCCTTCGTCTGCCGGCTGTTGATGTTGAACTCCATCCCGTCGTCGTGCCCGTTCTGCCAGAACAGCCCGACCTCCGGGACAAACTGCCGCTTCTCCCACGCCTCGTAGTTGCGCTTCAAGTCCGGCAGCAAGTCCTTCACGAACGCCGCATCCGGATGCACCTCGTGCGCCGCCCACACGCCGTCCGTGAGCCAGCAGCCGTAGTTCCGCGGCTGCGCCCCCGGAGTTCGGAACCAATACCGCGCGTAATCCCGCGCATACCGCGGATCTCGCAGCCACCGCACCTCGTAAAGCTGATGCCCCGCCGGACAACTGATTGCCCCGTACGCCCCGCTCCAGAAAGGCCGGTCGGTGAACTCCGTAAAACTGTACCCGCTGTTCGGCGACCCGTACGTGAGATGTTTCGTCACCAGCTCCCACCGGTAATAATACGTCGTTACCAACTCCGCGTCCGGACACTCGAAAAACGGGATCGTCGCTTTGAACCAATCCCAATCGCGGTTGTCCCAAAACGTCTGCGCCTCCAGCGCCCGATTCCTGTCCAGCACCGCTCCCGATCCCACCCCCGTCAGCCCGGTCATCATCACCGC
>CAZUUP010000722.1:0-2755 GCA_964623105.1 uncultured Akkermansia sp. | reverse complement strand
TGTAGGCCGCGTGCCCTCACGCGGCGGTTCTCGAGAGTTTTCAAACACGCTCTGACAATCCTCCATGCAAATCGCTATCAATCCTCGCCGGTGAACAGCACCAATCGACAGCACTACCTTTTATGAAAGCTATCCGCCACCTCATCGCCACCCTCGTGTTCGCACCGCTGGTTTTGCTCACTTTTCTCCAGGCCCACGCCGCTCCCGCACCGAACATCGTGCTCATGCTCGCCGACGACCTCGGCTGGCAGGATGTGAAGTGCTACGACATCGACAAGCCGGCCCCGATGGAAACGCCGAATATTGACGCGCTTGCCAAGCGCGGCATCCTCTTCCGCCACGCGTATTCCCCCGCGCCCAGTTGCACGCCGAGCCGTTGCGCGATCATGAGCGGCAACCATCCCGCCCGGGCCCAGACCACCCATGTCTCCGGCGGCGCGCCTCCCGCAGCCAATACCAACCAGAGGTTGATGACGCCATGGTTCAGCGCCCGCATGCCCGCCAGCGAGCAGACGATCGCCAGAACGCTCCGCGAAAACGGCTACGCCACCGGTCACGCCGGAAAGTGGCACATGGCAGCCGGTCATTTTTCTTTCCCGGGGCCGTTGGATCAAGGGTTTGATTTCACCACCCATCATCAAGCTGGTGGCGGTGCACGGGGTGTGCAGCAGGGCATGAAAGACCGACTCCAAGGCTTTGCCACCGCCAAGCCCGGCGATCCCTACCGCCTCGATGCCGAGGGCTTTCCCACCGATCCCGTCACCGTCGGCGCTTTGAAGTTCATGGAGTCCAACAAGGACAAGCCATTCTTTCTCTACTACGCGACCTGGCTCGTCCATGTTCCCATCCAGTCCCGCAGCAAGGAACTCCTCGACAAATACTGCAAAAAGCTCGGCGTGAACCCGGCCAATCCCAAAGAGTGGTCGATCGAGGAGGGGCAGAAAAACCCCTTCTACTGCGCCATGGTGGAAACGCTGGATCACTATGTCGGTCAGCTCGTCAAATACCTCGATACCACCGACGACCCGCGCAACCCAGGCCACAAGCTGATCGAAAACACCTATATCTTCTTTACTTCCGACAATGGCGGCGCGGAAGGCGGCCATGGTGAAACCTTCACTGACAACGCACCGCTGGACAAAGGCAAGACCTCGCCGCGTGAAGGCGGCGTGCGCGTGCCCTTCCTCGCGATTGGACCGGGCATTCCCGCCGGCAAGGAGAGCGATGTCATGGTCAACGGCCTTGATTTTTACCCCACCTTCCTTGCGCTGGCCGGAGTCAAGAAGCCCGAAGGCAAGAACCTCGACGGCGCCAATCTCCAGCCGTTGCTTACCGGGGCGCTGGATGATGCTTCGCTCGTGCTCGACCAACACGGCAAGCCGCGCACGGAGATGATCTGGCACTACCCGCACGGAGTTATGCAAAGCACGATCCGCAGCGGGGATTTCAAACTCATCCGCAACTACGACACCCAGAGCGGGAAAGTGCCGCCGCTCGAACTCTATCGTCTCGTCGATACTAAAGGCGGAAGGTCGGCCCGGGTGGATATCGAGGAGGCGAAAAACCTCGCCGGTGAAATGCCCGACAAGGCGACCGCGATGAACGCCCGCCTCACCGAGATCCTCACCGGGATGAAGGCCAGCTACCCCTACTGGAATCCCGACTGCAAATTCCCGCTGACCAACCAAAAGAAAGTGCCCGCCATCACGGGGCATAAGGTGGATGGCCACACGGTCACGGCGACCTTCAACGAAAAAGGCGCCCGCGTCGTGCGCGCGGATGCCATCTATACCACCAAAGCCGCTGCTACGGAAAATGAGTGGTTCCGCGTCATCGGGGAGGTTCACAACGGCACGGCCAAGGCCGTCCTGCCGCCTGATGCGACCTATACCTACATCAACCTCATCGATGAAAACAATTTCCTGGTGAGCTATCCCAAGCAGGCTTCCGGGGATATGGAGGGCAACCAAGCCGAAGCCAGAGGCGAAGGTGAAGGCAACAGAAAGGCTGGCGACCGACCTAAAGCCGCTATCCCGCTTGAAGGGATGGCCAAGCAATAGTTCACTCTCCTGGTTGTCTTCGGCATCCTTGCCCCGGACAACTCACGAGGAACCACCCACCAAAATGGAGACAAGACAGCCATGAAACACAAACTCGCCATTCTCACCGCGCTCCTGCTCGCGCCCGTGGCGGCGTTGCCCGCCGCCGACGGATTTCCCAAGTTCAGTTGGGATCGCGTGCCGGTCTATGCGCATTTCGGATACGATCCGAACCTCACGCCGGAGCAATACGATTTCCTCGCCAAGCATTTTCCGCTCGTGACCTTCGCTGCCGGCAGCGTTCGGCAGGAGCTCGAGAAAGGAATCGCGGCGGGCGCGGCCGAGATCAAAAAGCGCAATCCGTCTGTGAAGGTCCTCTTCTATTTTGCGGGCGACATCCTGCACGAACCCTTCACCCTGTCCAATGAGTCATTCCCCAAGGACGGTTTCATCGAAAAACCATCCGTCAAAAAGACGATCCATCCCAAAACGGGCAAGCAGAGCGAGCAGGTGAGATATTATTTCGACAAATCGAAGGCGGTCACGCAGGAGTGGTGGGCCGGCATCGCCGCGAAAGCCGTCAAGGATTACGGCTGCGATGGCGTTTTCGCCGACGGCCTGGGAAGTTACGGCCGTAACCTGGTCACGCCCGAAAAGGAATCGGCCATGCGGGCGGGAATCATGACCATGTGCCAGCTCGCCCATGAAAAAATGGG
>CAZUUP010000721.1:0-2758 GCA_964623105.1 uncultured Akkermansia sp. | reverse complement strand
CGCAACACCTTCCACACCCTCCCCGCGCCCGCCGTGGACATCCCCGCCGACGGCCCCGCCGCCGAGGTCTATCGCACAAGCCCCGACGAAGCCTGGCGCGTCATCCGCACCAAATGGCGCGTCAGCGGCGCGGTCCCCGGCATGATCGAAGGCGGCGGACGCCCCTCCGGCTACTTCACCGGCGCGACCGGCATCACGATCTATCGCGGCAATGCCTGGCCCGCCGACATGCTCAACGACGCCTTCATCGGCGATGCCGGCAGCAACCTCGTCCACCGCAAGAAAATCCGCACTACCGACGGCATCGCCCTCCTCGGCGAACGCCCCGCCGACGAACAAAAACGCGAGTTCATCGCATCACGCGACAACTGGTTCCGCCCCGTCCTCTTCGCCAACGCCCCCGACGGCACGCTCTTCATCATCGACATGTACCGCGAGGTCATCGAACACCCGTGGTCCATCCCCGCGAACATCAAACAACACATCGACCTCAACAGCGGCAACGACCGCGGCCGCCTCTACCGCATCGCGCCCGATGGCTTCAAACAACCGCCCCCGCCCCGCCTCGACTCGGCCTCGACTGCCGAACTCGTCGCGACGCTCGCGCATCCGAATGGGTGGCACCGCGACACCGCCGCCCGCCTGCTTTATCAGCGCCAAGACGCCGCCGCTGCCGTTCCCGCACTCATCGATCTCGCCAAATCTTCCCCCGCATACCTCGGCCGTATGCACGCACTCTACGGGCTCGACACCGTGAAATCCCTCACACACGACCACCTTCTCCGCGCCCTTGCCGACGAGAATCCCTGGGTTCGCCGCCACGCTGTGCGCCTCTCCGAACCGCTCATCCGCTCCGCCCAACCAGACACCGCCCTCCTCGCCAAACTCACCGCCCTCGCCGCCGATCCCGCCCCCGAAGTCCGCTACCAACTCGCCTTTACCCTCGGCGAAACCACGCACACCAACCGCCTCCCCGCCCTCGCCCAAATCGCCAGCCGCGACGGCACGATCCCCTGGACCCGCGAGGCCGTCCTCAGTTCCATCGGCGGCGACGCCCTCGCGCTCTTCACCGTCAGCTCCAACGACGCCGCCTTCCGCGCGAGCAAAACCGGCCGCGAATTTCTCCAGCAAATCGTCCGCATCATCGGCAACAAAGGCCAGGCCGCCGAAGTCCGCCGCATCCTCGATTTCCTCGCCGGCCTCGACGACACCGAGTTCAGCTTCGCCCTCATCCGCGCCCTCGGCGAAGGCCTGACCCGCGGCGGCGCCTCGCTCGCCGCCTCGCGCGACGCCCTCAAACCCTTCTTCACCCGCGCCGGCCAGTTGCTTGCCGATCGCAAAACCCCCGAGCCGCAGCGCGCCCAGGCCGCCCAGCTTCTCGCCCTCACCAGCTTCGCCGAATCCGGCCCGCGACTCCTCGCCCTCCTCGCCCCCGACGAATCCCCCGCCATCCAGCTCGCCGCCGTCGAAACCCTCGGCCGCCTCCCCGAACTCGACGTCGCCAAAGCCCTGCTGCAACGCTGGGAAACCTTCACCCCGCGCCTCCGCACCGAAGCCCTCGGCATCCTCCTCATCAAATCCGACCGCCTCCGCGAGACCATGACCGCGCTCGAAAAAGGCGCGATCAAACCCGGCCAGCTCGCCTCCACGCAGGTCAATTTCCTCCGCAGCCATCGCGACCTCGAAATCCGCAACCGCGCCCTGAAATTCTTCGGCAAAACCGACGCCACCACGCGCCAGTCCGTCATCGACGCCTTCGCCCCCGCGCTCACGCTCACCGGCGACGCCGCCCGCGGCAAAGCTATCTACGCCGAACGCTGCGCCTCCTGCCATCGCCTCGATGGACAAGGCTTCGCCCTCGGCCCCGACCTCGTCTCCGTGAAAAACACCGGCAAGGAAAAAATCCTCCTCAACATCATTGATCCCAACCGCGAAGTGCCGCCCAACTACCAGGCATACGTCATCGAAACCAAAAACGACGAAAGCTTCATGGGCCTCGTCGCCTCCGAGACTAGCACCAGCGTCACCCTCAAAATGGCCTTCGGCAAAGACGCCAACATCCCGCGCTCGCAGATCAAATCCCTCAAGAACCAAGGCCTCTCCCTCATGCCCGAAGGCCTCGAAGCCAGCCTCACCCCCCAGGCCGCCGCGGACCTGCTGGAATACATCATGGCGGCGAAGCAGTAGGTGTCGGTCGCTCGATCTTGTTCGAAATAGTTATCAATCAGCCCGTCGAAAACGAAACGGATTCTGGTTCAGCCACGAGTTCTCGAATCCAACTACCTGTATGGATTCAATCAACAAACCAGGTGTCTGCCTGCCTGAGACTCTGGCGTCGTTCCTCTTTCTGTGCCTCTATTCGTTCATCGTTCCTCCGATGGGAGGGTATATCAACGGAGGACAATTGGAACTTGGCATGGGATTTCTTGTCGTAGCGTGCTTGTCCGGCTGGCGTGCCTTCGTTGTCAACACCAGATCCCCTTGGTTCCGGCGTCTCGTGCAGATGCCCTTGGTGATTGCCGTATCCTATGAGGCAATCCAGTACCCCATTGTATTATTTTATAAGTCGTTTTTATAAGTCGTCGGGTGGTGGCTGAAACAATAACTGTGAAGTCGGAATCCAGATCATCGTTGCACCTCGGCGAAACCGTGGCGGCGGCGATTATTACGTTTCTTTACCCGACGACCCTCGCGCCAATGGGTATCTATTCGAATGGCGGCATCCTCGGATTGGGGGCTCTCATCGCAGCTGCTTGTT
>CAZUUP010000720.1:0-2763 GCA_964623105.1 uncultured Akkermansia sp. | reverse complement strand
AGTGCAGTAAAAACGCACCTTCACCTTGGTGTCGAGCTTGGCCAGGATGGCCTTGGTGCCGGGCGACAGCGTGTACAGCTTTTCTGCCGTCAGGTCCACGCGCGTTCGCGCGGCCGTCACCAGAAAGTTCAAGGCCAGCAGGATGAGGAACATCGCCGCCACGCCAACCATCGAGTAGAGGATCGATTCAAATTTCTTGCTCATGAGGAAAGTGCGTTTTCGATTTTGATCCGGGCCGTGTCAGCCGCGCAAGTTGCGCAACACCACGCCCGTCGTGAACAGCGAGAAGCCCGTGATCGACAGGAAAAACACAATGTCCCGCAAGTCGAGCACCCCGCGCTGGAAGCCCTCGAAATGAGTCATCACGCTGAAGGCGGACACCGTCTCCACCATCCAGCTCGCCCCCGGAAACACCCGGGTCAACAGGTTCGTCACCGGCGGCCAGCCCGCCAGAATCAGGAACAGGCACATCACCACGGACATGATGAAGCTGATGACCTGATTCCGCGTGAGCGACGAGGTCATGCAAGTGATCGCCAGATAGGCCCCGGCC
This sequence comes from uncultured Akkermansia sp., assembly GCA_964623105.1. Classification (GTDB taxonomy): domain Bacteria; phylum Verrucomicrobiota; class Verrucomicrobiia; order Limisphaerales; family BJHT01; genus BJHT01. The sequence goes on along the minus strand of CAZUUP010000720.1, from coordinate 2,210 downwards.
AGCAGCATGCTCCCCACGTAACCGCAGAAAATCACGCCCATGTCGGGCGACCCCAGATACCGGACACTCAGCACCACCGGAAAAGTCAGCAGCAGTGCCAGACCCAGGAACGCCCACGAAGCGAGAAACTTCCCGACAATCGCCTGCCAGGTCGTGATGGGCATCGTCAGCAGCAACTCCATCGTCCCCATCCGCTGCTCCTCCGACCACAGCCGCATGCCCACCGCCGGAACCAGGAACAGATAGAGCCACGGATGCCAGAGAAAAAACGAGATCAACGACGCCTCGCCCCGCTCGAAGAACCCACCCACCATGAAGGTGAAGAATCCGGTCAGCAGCAGGAAGATGACGATGAAGACATAAGCGACGGGCGAGCTGAAATAGCTCCCCAATTCCCGCTTGGTGATGGTCAGTATGTTTTGGGCAGGGCTGTTCATTTGCGTGAAGCGTGTGCGGTGTCGGAAAGGGTGATGCTGCGGAAGACCTCGTCCAGTCGGCCTTCCTCGGTGTGAAGTTCCTCAAGTTTGCCGCCCAGTCCGGCGGCGGCGACATTCCGGGCCAGTTCGCCGTGCGCCAACCCGGCCTTCGGCAGAATCCGCGCGGTGATCGACGACCCGTCCTCCTTGAGTGTGCTGACGTTTCGCACGCCCTCGACATTCCCAAGCTTGTGCCGGACCGTCCCCGGTTCCACACCACTGAGCCGCAGGAGGACCGACCCCGCGTTCTCCGAGCGTTGCTTGAGTTCGGCCGGCGTTCCATTGGCCACAATCTGCCCCCGGTCGATGATGATCGCCCGCGAACAAACCGCTTCGACCTCCTCCAGAATGTGCGTCGAGAAAACAATCGCCTTCTTCTCACCCATGCGGCGGATCAGGTTGCGGATCTCAAACTTCTGGTTCGGGTCCAGACCGTCCGTCGGTTCGTCCAGCACCAGCACCTCCGGATCGTGAATGATCGATTGCGCGAAACAGGTGCGGTGCCGATACCCTTTGGACAGCGTCTCGATGCTCTGATGAATCACGGCCTCGAGAAAACACATCTCAATCACCCGATGGACCGCCTTGGTCTTGGCTTCCCCGGTCAAACCCCGGATTTCGGCGGCAAAGTGCAGGAACCCGCTCACCGTCATGTCCGGGTATGACGGGGCGTTCTCGGGCAGGTAGCCGATGACCCGCTTGGCCGGCACCGGATCCTCCACCATGTCGTGCCCGCCCACGGTAACCCTGCCGCCGGTGGGCGTGATGAATCCCGTGATCATCCGCATGGTGGTCGATTTGCCCGCGCCGTTCGGCCCCAGGAAACCCAGCACCTCCCCGCGCTCGACATTGAACGAGATGCCGTTGACGGCCTGTTTCGTTCCAAAGTTTTTTTTCAGGTTTTCGACTTTGATCATTTCAATTTCTCCGGTCGCCGCCACGGAAACCCGCTCCGGCGTTGATCTGCCGCGCTGTCCAACGAATAAAAGCGCGCCATCACTGCCCGCTTTGACCAACCGCTGTCAAGATTTTCAGTTCGTTGGAAAACCAACCGCTCCGCGCGTTCAAAAATATTTCCAACTTTTTTGTCCCGCGCCATCGGACCTCCGGTCGCGCCTTCACAACGGCTCCCGCCCGCCGTAGCCCGCTTCCAGATCGTGCCAGTATTCCAAATCGTCCTCGGACTTTTCCCAGCACAGGAAGACCTCCCGGTTGTCCCGCAGCGACGGGAAATCAACCAACCCGCGGTCCAGATCCTTGATCTGAATCTCGCGCCGTTCGAACTCCCCCAGCACCGCCCGGATTCCCGCCAGGGCCTTCACCCAACGATTGGCCGTCTCGCCGCCCTGATCCCCCCGCTCGGCCAGCATCCCGGCCAGCCGGACGTCCGCCTGCTCGAACACCCGCCGCCACTGCTCGATCTCCGTCAGCCAGAGCCGCACTTGCGGCAACATCGCCCGCGCCTCCCCGACCGTGTAGTGACGACGAAATCTGAAGGCCATCGCTCACTTGGCCGGCGGTGCCTTGGCGGGCGCCGCCTTGAGCTTCTTTTCGATCTCCGCGTTGGGTTCCACCGCCAGCGCCTTTTTCCACGCCTCCCGGGCCTCCTCGAACTGCTTGAGTTCCGCCAGGATGTCGCCCAGGTGATCGTAGAGCGTGGCATCCGCCTCCTTCGTGTGCTTGATCGCGTCCAGCATGTAGTGCAACGCGTCCTTGGGCTTGCCCAGCGTGAAC
>CAZUUP010000719.1:0-2780 GCA_964623105.1 uncultured Akkermansia sp. | reverse complement strand
ACCTCGGCGCACCCACGATCATCGGCTCCATGCAAGGCCGCTGGGAAGGCGCGGTCACGCGCGAGCAGGCGCTCGACTGGCTGGCCGAAGAACTCAAGGCGCTCTCCGAACGCGCCGCCGCCCATCAGCAGGTGCTCCTTTACGAGCCGCTCAATCGCTACGAGACCAACCTCTTCAACCGCAATGCCGACGCCGTCGAGTTCCTCACCCGGCACGAGCTGAAAAATGTGCAACTCCTCTGCGACCTCTTCCACATGAACCTCGAGGAAGCCGACCTCCCCGCCTCCCTGCGGGCCACCGGCCCCCGCGTCGGCCACGTCCACTTCGCCGACTCCAACCGCCGCGCCATCGGCTTCGGCCACACCGACGCCGCGCCCATCGTCGCCGCGCTGCGGGACATCGGCTACGCGGGCTACCTGTCCGCGGAAATTCTCCCGCTGCCTGACAGCGAAACCGCCGCCGCGCAAACCATCACCAGCTTCCGCCGCCTTACCGGCCAGCCGGCCTCCACCTGAAACCACCCACCTCCCGCCAACCCATGCTCAAAACCCAGCTCCTCCATCCCGACATCCTCCGCGCCTGCGCGCGCGCCGGACACCACGCCAAAATCCTCATCGCCGACGGCAATTACCCGGCCTCGACCAAGAAAGGCCCCAACGCCGAACTCGTCTGCCTCAACCTCGCGCCCGGCTGCGTCACCGTCGCGCAGGTGCTCCGCGCGCTGCTCAGCGCCGTGCCCGTGGACTTCGTGAACACGATGGGCATCCCCGCCGATGATCCCTACGCGCAACAGGGCGACCCGCCGGTGTGGAAGGAGTATCGCAAGGTGCTCAAGGAATCCGGCGCGACGATCAAGCTCGAGCCCATCCTCAAGTGGGACTTCTACAAACACGTCGAGTCGCCCGATCACGTCCTCACCATCCAGACCGGCGATCAGGCGCTGTGGGCAAACGTCTTGCTCACCCTCGGTTGCCGCACCAGCTAATCGGCGCCCCCATGAACTCGCCCGCTCCCAGATTAGGTTCCCGCGCTCCCGCCGCGACGAGAACCGTTTCCCGCTGATGAAATCCCTTCCCAAAATCGGCACCACCGGCCAGTTGCAGTTCACCGTCGCCCAGGAACACGTCATCGACTTTGCCACTGGCGGAATGCCCGCCGTTCTCAGCACACCCCGGCTGGTCGCACTCGTCGAACGCACCGCGCGCGAATCCCTCTATCCGTTTCTCCACGAAAACGAGCGCACGGTTGGTGCCGAGATCGAAATCCGCCACCTCGCGCCCACCCCGTTGGGACAACTCGTGACCATCACCACCCGCGTCATCGGCACGACGGCCCGCACCGTCAATTTCCAGTTCGAAGTCCGCGATGCCCACGAAGTCATCGCCCGCGGCCTGCACCGGCGCGGCGTCATCACCGTCGAGGGCTTCGCCCGCCGCGTGGCTCGCAAGACCACCTCCAGCCGCTGACTTCGCCCCGCGCCGCGCCGCCTCGCGCCAGTCAGCCCCTCCATTTCCGCTTCCCGCCATCCGCCCGCCTGCCTACCTTCCAGCCCGCTATGTTAACTCTCGAACGTTTTTCCTTCGGCGTCGGTGACCGCTTCGCGCACCAGGCCCGAGCCCAGCTCCGCGCCTTCCAGATGCTCGCCAAAGACGGCATCGACGTCGCACCCGTCTGGAACAAGTCCAATCGCGAACACACCTTCATCGGCTCCGAGCCCCAGAGCGTGTTCGACGCCGCGCAGACCGCGGTCAAGGCGCTTGGCTGGACCAAGGGCTGGCACGTGGACGCCGACCACATCCGTCTCGAAACCGTGGACAAGTTCCTTCCCTGCTCCGACTTCTTCACCATCGATGTCGCCGACAGCATCGGCAAACCGCCCGAGGAGCGTTACGTCGAGCGGTTTCTCGCCAAGCACAAGGAACTCATCGGCACCGTCGTCATTTCCGGCATCAGCGAACCGTTTCACACCACGCCGGACCAGGTCGCGAAGATCGCCCGGAAATACCTCAGCGCCACCTGGGAGGCCGGGCAGATTTTCCAGCACATCCAAAACGCCAAGGGCATGAAGAAGTTCATCGCCGAAGTCTCCATGGACGAGACCGACGCCCCGCAGACACCGCCCGAACTCCTCATCATCCTGGCCCTGCTCTCCGACGCTGGCGTTTACCCGCAGACCATTGCCCCCAAATTCACCGGCCGCTTCAACAAGGGCGTGGACTACGTCGGCGACCTCGTGCAGTTCGAGCGCGAGTTCAACGACGACCTCGCCGTCATTGCGCACGCGGTGAAACAATACGGACTGCCCGCGAATCTCAAACTCAGCGTCCACAGCGGCAGCGACAAATTCTCGCTCTACCCCATCATCCGCCGCGCCCTTGCCCGCACCGGCGCGGGACTGCACCTCAAGACCGCCGGCACGACCTGGCTCGAAGAACTCATCGGCCTCGCCGAGGCGGGTGGCGATGGACTCACGCTGACGAAGGAAATCTACGCCTACGCCCTCGCGCACGTGGACGAACTCTGCGCCCCCTACGCCAGCGTCATCGACATCAACCGCGCCAAGCTCCCCAGCGCCGCGACGGTGAATGGCTGGACCGGCCCACAACTCGCCAACGCCATCCGCCACCTCCCGACGCATCCCGAGTTCAACGCCCACATGCGCCAGCTCCTCCACGTCTCGTTCAAACTCGCGGCGAAGGCCGGTGCCCGCTACCTCAACCTGCTCAAAGCCAACGAGGCCATCGTGGCCAAGCAGGTCACCGAGAACATCTACGAGCGCC
>CAZUUP010000718.1:0-2783 GCA_964623105.1 uncultured Akkermansia sp. | reverse complement strand
GAAGAGCAAGTTCGCCGACAAACCGCGCTTCATGAAGGAAAGCGAAGGGCATGTCGTATTCCAGCATCACGGTGAGCAGTTCTGGCTCCGCAACGTCCGCATCCGCAGCCTGTGATCGGTGGATCATCTGCCCCACGCTCCGCATGAAACCGTTACTTCGTACCCTCCTCGCGCTGGCGTTTGCTGGCGTCGCGACCGCCGTCGCCGCTGATGCCAACACCTTGACTGATGCCGAGAAGGCGGCCGGTTGGAAGCTGCTCTTCGACGGCAAATCCCTAGCCGGCTGGACCGGCTTCAAGAAGACCACGCCCCCGGAAAAAGGCTGGGACATCCAGAACGGCTGGCTTCACCACATCGCCAAAGGCGGTGGCGGCGACATCGTCTCAGTCGAAAAATATTCCGAGTTCGAACTCTCCTGGGAATGGCGCATTGCCGAGGGTGGCAACAGCGGCCTGAAATACTTCATCTCCGACGACCGCAAAGGCGGTGCCATCGGCCATGAGTACCAGATGCTCGACGACGACAAACATCCCGACGGCAAGAAAGGCCTCAACCGCCAGACCGCCGCGTTCTACGACGTCCTCGAGCCCGCCAATCGCCCGGTCAAAAAACCCGGGGAAATCAACCAGTCCCGCGTCCTTGTGAAAGGCAACCATGTCGAGCACTGGCTTAATGGGGCGAAAGTCCTCGAGTACGAACTCGGCAGCGACGCCCTCAAGGCCGCGATTGCGAAGAGCAAATTCAAGAACGTCGAGGGCTTCGGCACCCGCCTCCCCGGCCGCCTGTTGCTCCAGGATCACGGCGACGAGATCTTCATCCGCAACCTCAAGCTCCGTGACCTCGCCGCGAAGTAGTTCGTACGCCCTCACTTCGTCCCTCCAATGAAACTCCACCCCCTTCTCGCCCTCCTCACCGCGCTCGCGCTTCCCCTCGCGGCGCGCGCCGCCGATGCCCCGAGTAACACGCTCACCGACTCCGAGAAAGCCGCCGGTTGGCGCCTGCTCTTCAACGGTACCTCGCTCGATGGTTGGCGCGGTTTCAAGAAAACCGGTCCGCCCACCTCCGGTTGGGAGGTCAAGAATGGCGTCCTCACCTGCGTGAAAGGTGGCAAAGGCGGCGACATCATCACCACCGACCAGTTCGATGATTTTGAACTCTCCTGGGAATGGTCCATGCCGCCCAAATCCAACAACGGCATCAAATACTTCATCACCGAATCCCGCCCCGGCGCCATCGGCCACGAATACCAGATGATCGACGACACCCTCGCTCATGATGCGCAGTCCAGCACCGCGTCCTTCTACCTCGTCGTCGCGCCCAACGAGAAGAAGAAGGTCAAACCCTTCGGTGAATGGAATCACTCCCGCGTGCTCGTCCAGGGCAACCACGTCGAACACTGGCTGAACGGCGCCAAAGTCCTCGAGTACGAACTCGGCAGCCCCGCCATCCTCGAACAGGTCGCCAAGACCAAGTTCAAAGGTGTCGCCGGCTTCGGCACCAAGATCCGCGGGCACATCCTCCTCACCTACCACAGCGACGAATGCAATTTCCGCAACGTCAAGCTGCGGGAACCGAAGGCCGCGAAGTAAGCCGGACTGCATGCCAACGGCGCGCTACCGGTCCCCGGTCGCAGCGCGTTCTGCACGCGAGAGGGTAGTCCGTTAAATCACGGCACCCCCGGCAAGTTCGTCGGGTCTGCGGACGGGAATCGCCCGCGCTCCTGCCCCACATGCTGCGGTCAAATCTCGGGCGCGAAGGGGTTGATCAGTTGCAGTCCGGCGACGTGCTTGAAGTCCTCCACATCTCGCGTCACCAGTGGCAGACCGAATTCGAGGGCGGTCGCCGCGATGATCGCGTCCGCCGTCCCCATCTTCTTTTGTTGGCGCAGCTTGATGGCCCGTTCGATCACTTCGTCGTCCATTGGATGACAAAGACTCGCGGCGACGAAACCCCGGATTGCCGCCTCGTCCTCCCTGCTGATGCCGGGAAAACCCAGCGCTTCCACCCTCGTCGCGCCGGCAATCGCCGCATCGGGATCATCGGTCCAATGTGATAACCATTCCCCGTCGGGCTTGCACGCGTAGATGACGATGTTCGTGTCCAGCTGTCCAGCAGCATGACCGTCAGTCACGGAATGGCAGGGAGCGGTCTTTGCGAATCTCCTTCTGCCACGACACCGGATCGCTGATGTCCCGGTAAGGGTTCAGCTTTCGCACCTCCGCCAGGGCCGCCTTCCGTCGCGCGATCATCTCCGGCGTGGCCGTCAATCGGGGGCGCGGCGATGGGGCCCGAATCTCCGGAGGATCATCGACCACCACCAGAATCCGGGCGGGACCGGGTTTCACCCACGCGGGCAACGGCGTGACGATCCTTACGCTGCCATCCGCCGCGATCTCGGCATCGGCCGTAACAGTTTTCACTCCCCTATGATCACCCGCATCCGTGGCCGAAAGCAACGCTCGCGCTCCTCACCACCGCAGCACCCGCACCCGGTGTGCCTCGCTGTCACCGATAAACACACTGCCATCCTTGTCCACGAAGATGCCGTGGAGCCGCGCCAGCTTGCACTTCAGAGGATCGCCGTCCGGGCCGTCGCCCTTCTCGCCCGTACCCGCAATTAATTCGAGCGTGCCCTTCTTCACATCGATCATTCGCAGGCTGTGACTCTCCGTGTCCGCCAGATACACGTTGCCGTTGGGCGCCACCGCGATTCCCTTCGGCCCCGACAGCGTCGCTTCCTTCGCTGGGCCGCCGTGTCCGGTGACCCCCTTCTTTCCCGTCCC
>CAZUUP010000717.1:0-2784 GCA_964623105.1 uncultured Akkermansia sp. | reverse complement strand
GTGGACTACACGGAACCCGACCCCGCCATCCCCGACTTTGGCGTCATCGCCCTCCAAATCCACGGCGGCCCTCCCAGCGAAGCTTGGTACCGCAACGTCACCATCGAAGAACTCCCGTAAGCCGCCCCCCGGCCAGCCGCCCTTCGGTAGCTGCCAGATCCAAGAGCCGTGCCTCGCCGGCATCGGCAGCCTCTCGGCCCCGCGTCGCCGCGTCCTGCCCGCTTCCGGATCCGCCTGCCGGCCCCTCGCGTCAGTGCCCGTGTAGGCAGATCAAATCCGTCTGCGGGACGATCCCCCAGCGTCCCCCCACGGCTTCCAATTCCGGCGTCAGCGACCACCGGTCGGGCAGCGGCGCACCCTGATGCTCCGGACTGCCGCCCTTGAGATCCATGCAACCGGCATTGTTGCCAATTTCCAGAATCCGTCGGCACTCCTCCGCACTCAACCGCACGTCCGGCAGGGCCGCCAGTTCCTCGACCTTTTTTTCGATCGGTTTCGAATCCGCCGCCGCCTCCTGAATCAGCGTCGGGATCACGCTCTGTACCCCCGGTTGCGCCAGATTCCACAGACACGCCAGTTGCAGCAGCGTCAACCCGTGCGCCTGCGCGAAGGCGCGCATGCGCTCCAGCTTGGTGTTGCCCGCCTCCACCCAGCCCGCCGGCCGGAACGCCCGGTGATCCTGCTGGCCGAACTTGTGCCCGGGCTTCACGTCGTCGTGAAACAATCCGCCGTAATCCACCACCCGCGTGATTACTTTCACGTCGTGTTTGGCCGCCGCGGGCAGGCACAGGCTGCCCGGCCAGGGTTCGAGCGGGTTGAGGATGATCATCGCCCAGTCGATCAGATCGGCGAACTTTTCAAAGCAACCGATGATGTCCAGCGTGAACCCGTTCGCCGGCCCCGGAGCAATCCCCAAACGCTCCGTCAGCCCGCCATCCCGCACCCGCTTCAACGCCTCCCAGACCGCCGGGCTCGAATACCCGATCGAGTCGGGATTATGCAGCAACAGCAAATCAAAATGCCGCGCCCCGCAGCGTTCGAGGGACTTTTCGGTCGCCATTTTCAAATACTCGAAATACTGCTCCGGTCCCCGCAACGCCGGATCAGTGAATCGCGGGAACCCCTTCGCCCCGTCCCGTTTGCCCGTGTAAAAATCGTGCCCCACCGCCCCCACGAGGCAGTAGCTGTCCCGCGGATACCCCGCCAGCGCCCGGCCCAACATCGTGTCGGCCACGCCGTTGCCGTAAACATCCGCCGTCATGAAGGTCCGGATCCCCTTCTCGTAAGCGTGGCGGATGACGCCCAGAAATCGCTCCTCCGGGAGCGGTTCGCCAAAGTGCATGAACCGTCCACCGCTCCAGATCCCGTATGCTGTTCTAGTTGGTTCCATAAAGTCTAATCGTTTACCGCCACGCCCGGGCCGCCCGAGTCCTGAATTAACGCCGCCGGTCGGCGCTTGCAAAAACAGGTCGAAACTTCAAACCGCCAGTGCCGACAATGCAAGTCCGATGTCCCAGTGCTCCTGCGTCGGTGCGATCGGTCTTGTTCTGGGCACCCAATTCCAGCCGGCACCCTCCCGGCAACCTTCTCGGGTACCTCGCGCCCCGGAGCGCGCGGCCCAATACCCCATGCTTGTTTCAGCATCCGGGCGATCGATCACTCCAGTTGGATGCGCGTCGGCGTGATCTCATACCGGTCCAATACTTTGCGCACCAAGCCGGTCACTTTGGCGGGTTTGGTGTCCGCACACACCTCGGGATGAAATTTTTTGGCCACCTCGTTGGGCACCACGTAGTACTTGGTCGGCACGCCGTTTCGTTCCGCCAACAGCACCGTCTTGCAATAGTCATCCTCTTTCAGGCCGTTCTTGAGGCAGGTCGCCCGGCCCTTGATCGTGACAATCTTTGCCTCGAGTTCGACCTCCGCGCCAGTCGCCAGCGAACCCGTCCCGGACGCCAGGCCGGCGATGATCATCAAGTTGCACAGAAATTCTTTCATACGGTTTTGCGTTGTTGCCGTGACTGTCGGAGTCATTCCACCCCGGTGCCCGCTCGCACTGCACCCCGACTGCCGGACACAACCGACAACGTCGCATGAACCCGTCGGAAACACAAAACAAGAACCGCCCGCCCGGAAGCTCGTGTCGGGCGGGCGGCCCGCTGCTGACCGCCCTCCGACCTTTACTGGGCGGTGATTTTCGAGGCCGTCACCTCCAACTTGTCCCCCACCTTCTTGCAAACACCCACCACCGTGATGGGCTTGGATTCCGTGCAAATCTCGGAATGAAACTTTTTGCTGACGTCGTTTTGCACCAGGTAGAACCGCGTCTCCTTGCCGTTCTTTTCCTGTACCAGCACATTCTGGCAGGATTCCGCCGCCTTGAGCGCGCATTTCAGGCACGCACCACGGCCTTTGAGCGTGATTTCTTTCGCACCGCTTTCCGCTTGGGAATACACCGCACTCGCGATCAATCCGGCCGCGGTCATCAGGACAATCAGGGACTTCTTCATGATTTGGACTATGAGGTTGAATGTTGGACAAACTTCGGCTCCCGGGCCGCTCTACGCGAGCCGCCCTGCCGCATAAGTAGATGCAAAACCCCCGTCCCAAACACACCGTTTTTTGCCAAAGGCCAACCCTTTTTTGTCTTTTCCCGCCGACCCTCCGAAAATCGTTTCTTCGCGAGCTTCCCCGGGGGCTGCGGCAAAATGGTCCGCCATCCTCGGCTCGTCCATCCCGCCCCCGACTCCCCGCGAAATGTGCGCGGCCGCGAGCGATTGCGCT
>CAZUUP010000716.1:0-2788 GCA_964623105.1 uncultured Akkermansia sp. | reverse complement strand
TCGCCAAGCCGTTTGACAATCGCGAATTGGTGCGGGCGGTGCGGAGGGGATTGGATGAGGAAAAATGGGGGGAGGTTTAAAGTTTAAGGTTCAAAGTTTGGAGGGTGGAGGGCGGAGTCGATTTTGCCTGGGGAAGGTGTGGCCTACGAATGGCGCGAATCCCCCTGCATCTCGCAGGCGAGGTTTGTCCTGAGGCGGTGTCTGGTTTCGGCGGGGTGTTCGGTCGGTTAACCCAACTTTCGCACTTTTCGCCCAAAACGAGCCGTTTTTCGGCCGTGACCCTGTCAAAACCCCTTATTTTCCGGGGTGTTTCGCGGCCAAAACCCGTGTTGGCCGACCTGCCCGCTGGCCGCGCTGCCGGGCGGCGGGTTTGCTTTCGGCCATGTTTCTCAAAGAACGTGTCCGCCACAAAGATGGCAAAACCCACCGCTACTACTCTCTGTGCGAAAGCCTGCGCGTCCACCGCAGCCGCACCGTGCAGCGGCAGGTGCTGCATCTCGGCGAGTTGAACACCACGCAGGTCGCCAGCTGGCAGCACACGGTGGCGGTCAGCAACGAGGACGCCGACAGTCGGAGCCTGCAGCGCCGGTTGTTCGCCGATCACCCGGGGGGCCCGCCGGTGGCCGAGGATGTCATCGAACTGCGGCTCGCCTCGCTGCGCGTGCGGGCTCCGCGGCGCTTCGGCGATTGCTGGGCAGCCTGCCGGCTCTGGCAGGAACTGGGCTTGGATACCTTTTGGGAGGGGTGCTTGGGCGGGCTGGGCGGCGCGGTGCGGTGGCCCAAGATGCTCGAACTGCTCGTGGTCAACCGCCTGCTCGATCCGCGCAGCGAGTTGTTCGTCCATGAGAAATGGTTCCCGCAGACGGCGATGGACGTGCTGCTGGACTGCGACTTCGTCGTCGCGCACAAGGATCGGTTGTATCGCTGTCTGGATCGCCTCGGCGCGCACAAAGCCGCGTTCGAAAAACATCTGGCGGCCAGGTGGCGTGATCTCTTCGGGGCCACCTACGACATCATCCTTTACGATCTGACGAGCACCTACTTCGAGGGCGAGGCACCGGCCGTCGGGCCGGCCCAACGCGGTTACTCGCGCGACCACCGGCCCGATTGCAAACAGCTCGTCGTCGCGCTCGTCGTCACCGCCGAAGGCTTCCCGCTGACCTACGAAATCTTCGCCGGCAACACGATCGACTCGACCACGCTCCAGCACCTCGTCGCGAGTGTTTTGCCCCGCAAAATCGAGTTTCGCCGTCGCGGACTGCGAAACTTGGGCCAACGGCCACCGGTGGTTGGAAGAAACCGAGAAGTGCCGATCCGGTTCCGGGAAACCGCTTTTGCGTGGACTCGCGGCGGGTTTCTCTCAAAGCTTACGACCTGTGTTGAGGCGACGAAAACTTGAAATTGCGGCACTCGTAACACTGTTCGCCGCAGTGATCGTCTTTCAGGTGGTGCAAGGGGTGAGATCAGCAAACCCGCCGACGGTGACCCTCCAGGATGGCTCGACGCTGCAGCTTGCACGCGTGAGTTTTGGGACTGAGCATTCGTGGAACGATTCCCGGTGGCGGTTGTTGACGTGGATACTGCCCCGAGGTTGGCAGGAGCATTTTGGGATCGAGGGGATGAGCATGAGTTCGCGTGAACCAACGCTCGGCGTCTGGCTGCTGTGGGATAATCAAGGAACCCCCGGTAGCCAAAGTTACGCGTTTGGGTGTTGGGATTTTCGCCTAGTGGACCAGCACGGAAACGAGGTGCCGGCGAGCAGCGTCAATTGCCCTGAACTAGTAAGGGGAAAGAAACCTGTGATTGTGGGGCGAGATTTTACGGCTTTCCCACGCCGCGGGGCGACCATGAAACTGCGTGTGTACCGGCGGAAAACGGGACCGAGCGAGCGGGTGGCGGAATTCGAGTTGAAGAACCCGGCGCGGAAAAACCATCCGGTTTGGAGTCCGCCCGTTGCCCCTGTCGTGGTGAAACGGGGTGATTTGGAAATCCGTCTGCACATGCTGTGGGTGGATGGGCCGGGGGCTGGTGGGGATGGCCGAGCTCGCGCGGGTTTTGTGGTGACCGAGCGAGGTGCGTCCACGGATGCATGGGTCCCCGACGGAATCGAGGTGCGGGATGCGACAGGCAACGTGGCAAGAGGCCAGCGGCTGAATTCATTCACCCGCGATGGGTATTTGAACTTGGATTGGCAGCCCTACCTCTGGTCTGACGAAACTGCCTGGGATTTGCGGGTCGAGTTCAAACGCAAGGAGACGGCCGTGTTCGAAACCAACGAACTTGTAATGGTCAAGGCGTTGGCAATCCCTGCTATGGATGGGGTCACCGAGCTTAACTTGTCCACGAACCGACTCGGACACGAGGTTCGCGTGCTTGGATTGAGAAGCGGCAATGCGCGCTTGGGATCGGGCGATGTCGGCACTTCCGCCGGCTTGCTTACTCTCGAGGTGGAAGTCTCACCTGAGTTGAAGCAGAAACGGCTCACGGTCGTGTTGGCAACGGACGATCATGGCCGCGAGGTCCAAGGCCGCAATCTCGACGACGAATCTCGCTCGTCGTACTCCTTCGGCTGGTGGCCGAAGCCGGATGCGAGAAGTCTCAACATCACCCTCGCGGTGCAGGAGGTCGTGACCGCGGAGTTCCGGGTGAAGCCGGAGGCGTTCAGCCCAACTCGAACGGGCAAGGAGTGAAGGTGAGGGCAGCGTGAGCGCGCGTTCCGGCCACTTCAGCAGCGAAAAGGGGTCAGAGAAGGGGTCATATTGAGAGAAGGGGTCAGAGAAGGGGTCAG
>CAZUUP010000715.1:0-2792 GCA_964623105.1 uncultured Akkermansia sp. | reverse complement strand
GCCAGCGACGACCCCGACAAAAAGGCCAACCAAGGCCAATACACTTTCCCCCGCGGCCAGATGTCCAAGGAATTCGAGGACACCAGCTTCAACCTCAAACCCGGCGAACTCAGCGGCATCGTCACCACCAAACTCGGCTACCACATCATCAAGCACCACGAACGCATGCCCGCCAAAAAAACCGAACTCGCCGCCGTCAAGGAACGCATCCGCGAAGTCCTGCAACAACAGGAGGCCGAAAAGCAGATGCCCGCCTACTTCGAGAAAATCAAAAACGAGGCCGAGGTCAAAATGCTCCGCGCCGCTCCCGCCCCATAAGTCTCCTCCTCGCGTCCATCCCTCCGTGTCCGCTTCCACCGCCACGGAAGAACGACATCACCGTCGCGCCCCACCACCCGGGCCTTCGAATTCCCCGGCGAGTTCGAACTCCTTGCTCCTGTCCGGCCTGCCGCATCCCCCGATCGGCCGCACCCCACGCGCTCCGTCCTTTTTTCCGGTCCGCACCAACCCATCGCCACTCGGCCTAAAACGGCACGTCATCGTCCGGCGGACTCTCCGGCTCCGGCAATTCCAGCAACGACGCCAGCCGCCGCAAACGCTCCGCGACCTCCACGGATTCCAGAATCCGCTGCCGTGCCCACGCCTCCGGCAAGAGTGCGCACGCCGCCATGTCAGCGAACAGCCCCGGATCCTTGATCCGCGCCAGATGCCGCGCAAATTCCTTCATCGACTCCAACGCCAGCTCCTTCACCCGCTTGTCCGTCGGCGCCACCGGCAGGTTCTGAATCAGCGGCCCCGCCAGCTTCACGCCCTTCTCCAGCCGCGTCTGCACCAGCGCCCCCACCCGCGCCATCAATACATCCGTCTCCGCCCCGGCCGCTTCAGCCGGTTGCAGGGGATACACCCGGTGAACCCGATACGGCTTGAGATGCCGCGCCCGCGGCTCCAACTCCACCCGCGTCACACCCTGCAGGATCAAATTCGAAGTTCCATCCTTGTTCCGCACCGCCGCCCGCACCAACCCAACCCCCGCCACCGACGACGGCGCATCCCGCCGCCCGCCCGGCTTCCGCATCGCCACCGAAAACATCCGCGACCCGGCCAGCACATCCGCCAGCATCGCCCGGTATCGGGGCTCGAAAATGAAAATGGGCAGCATCGCCTGCGGAAACAGCGTGGCGTTCGGCAGCGTCATCACCGGAAGTTCGGCCGGAAAATCCATGGGCCGCAATGTACGTCCCGACCCCTTGATTGCAAGACCTAGATGCTGCTTGCCAAATCAGCGCACCCATTTCATCGTCGCGCATTCCATGAAAGCGAAACTTGCGGTTGTCGCCCTGTTGTTCCTGAGCATCGGCCTTGGCGTCGCCCTCTTCCTTATCTATCAGGTCAACGAAAAACAACGCACCAAGGCCGACACCTACATCGAGGAACTCAAGGCCGAACGCGAAAAAATCCGCGCCAGTCTCGATGAGCAGAAAAAGGTCAATTACACCCTCGAGTCCGCCGTCTCCAACCGCCTCGAAGAAACCAAATCCCTCTCCCTCAACCTCACCAACGTCGTCACCAACCTCACCGTCACCGCCTCCAATCTGGTCGAGACCAAGGCCAACCTCGTCGAGGCCAAGACCAAGCTCGCCGTCACCGAATCCCGCCTCGCCAAGGTCGAGACCGAGGCCAAAACCACCGAGGCCGCCCTCACCGCCACCAAGAACGCACTCACCGCCCTCGAAAAAGCCAAGCAGGAGGAAATCGCCCAGCGCGACGCCAAGCTCGCCCAACTCGAAACCAACAAGGACGAACTCTCCAAGCAAGTCAGCACCCTCAACGGAACCCTCGCCAAGCTCAACTCGCAGATCCTCGAAACCGAGCGCCGCCTCACCGTCTCCGAGGGCGACCGCGAATTCCTCCTCAAAGAATTGAAACGCCTCCAGGCCGAGAAAGCCAACCTCGAACGCCAGCTAAACGACCTCGAATTCCTCCGCGAACAGATCAACCACCTCAAGGCCGAACTCTCCATCGCCAAACGCCTCGACTGGATCCGCCGCGGCCTCCTCGGCGGCGAAACCAAAAAAGCCGGCCAGTTGCTCGTGGACGGCTTCCATCGCTCCGGCACCAATGCCGTTCCCCGCCTCGATGTCGAGCTTCGCCGCGACGGCACCGCCACCCCCGCCCCCGCCCCGCCCAAATAGTCGCCCAAATCCCGCTCACCGTCCCATCCGGTGACGCATAAACTCCGCCGGCCCGCTTCCCTTGTCGTCCAGCGTCACCGACAGGAATCCTCCGTCGTTTAGTAATTCCACCCCCGCCAGCGCCGGACACAGCCGCACCCGGAACTCTCCCCAACGCCGCGCCTCCCTTAACGCCCCGCTCATCCGCCTCACCGAACTGCCCAGAAAATCAATCCGCGGCATTCCCGCCAGCAACCGGCTCTGCCACCACACCAGCGGCGTGTGCAGGTGCCCGACAATCGTCTGCTCCACCTGCCCCAGCTTCTCCCGCACCACCGCCTCGCGCCCCAGAAACGGCAACGCCGACGGGTCGTGACAAAACAACAACACCCGCTGCCCCGCTTTCACACCGGCAAACAGCTCCCGCACCGCCTGCCGATGCTGCTCGCGCAACTCCTCCCACTCCCCCCGTTCCCCCTCCAGCACGTCCGCCGCATACACCTCGAGAGCCAGCAACGTGGACGTCACCCCTAGCAACACCCACCGCCCCAACTCCAGCCGCCATCCCGCCTCCAACCCCAACTCCTCCACCGCCCGCCCCCAACTCCCCCACCGCATCCC
>CAZUUP010000714.1:0-2819 GCA_964623105.1 uncultured Akkermansia sp. | reverse complement strand
GGGCCGTCAGGCGGACAGAGGTTAAGGGGGTGGGGGCGGGAAGAAAACGGCAAATCGCGCATTCGAACGCCGCATTTGCTTCATCGCAAAAAATCGCGGAAATGGACTTGCCAAGCGGCGGTTCCGGCAGCATATATCCGCAACTTTTAACGGAATCAATTTTATGGCTGACATTGCAAATCGCTATCCCGAGAACACCACCGGCAAGTATTTCGTGGACAACCAGTGCATCGACTGCGACCTGTGCCGGGAAACGGCGCCGTCCAATTTCAAGCGCAACGATGACGGCGGTTATTCGTTCGTTTACAAGCAGCCCGAGACTCCCGAGGAAGAGACCCAGTGCAAAGAGGCGAAGGAAGGTTGCCCGGTGGAAGCGATCGGGGACGGCGGCGAGGGCTGATAGCTGGCCGAGCATTTCTGGAAAACCCGCAGGCGTTCGCGCCTGCGGGTTTTCTCTTTTGAGGGAAAGAACTTCTTCCGAGCGGGAGTTTGTGACGGGGGTGGCGGAGTTGGGAGGCGGTCCGGAGGGGAGTTGCGCTTTTGCGGGACGCGGCGGCGCGGGGACGTTCTGGCGCTTCGAGGGGTGAGGGTTGCGCGTGCCTGGCGACAGGGCGCCCGCAAGCGGCGCGGCGAGGACACCGCGCCCTATCGTCAATGACGGGGCGCGCGCTCGTGGATTTTTTCGATGTGAGTTGCGACGCCGGATTGCATCTCGTAGCGCAGGTCAAAGTAACCATCGAAATTCAAGTCGCGACGGACAAAGGCGTGGTTGGGGCGGTCGAAGCGGTATTGTTCCTCGTCCACGATGCCGTCGCCATTGGTGTCGAGATGCAGGTAATTGCCACGCTGCCAGCGGCGGGTCTTGCCTTCGCGGGGAAGTTCGCGCCAGGTCAGTTGATCGACCAGCATCCACGCGGCGGCACCGAGGCAGGCGCAGGCAAAAGCGATCAGCGCGAGGCGGCGGCGGGAGGGTCGGGAGAGAGATTGCACGGGCTGGATCGGCGCGGCGCAGCGCGGACGGGGGGAAGGCAACCGCCGGAGGGCGCTATTGGCCGAGGCCGAGGCCGCGAAGCAGATTGGATTGCATGAGCGTTTCGAGATCGGCGAAGCGTTTGAATTTGGCGGGCGGGACCAGTTGCGCCGGTTCAATCTTGGCGAAACTTGGCTGCTTGAACTGAAGGACGTGGCTTTCGGTGCCGAAGCGGATTTGCAGCCGCAGGGGAAAGTTTTCGAGGTCGGTCGCACGCCAGACATACGCCTCGGCCGTGGTGGTCTTGCCGGCCGGCACCAGGAGGCGGAATTTTTCGCAGACGTGGCCGTCGATGGTCTCACGTCCGACGGCGGTCTGGGTGAGTTGCGCGGCCTGATCCCCGGCCTTGTCAACCATCCGCTGATCTTTCGGAAGCGGAAGGACGACGACGGATTCGGCGCCGGGAAAGGTGACTTGGACGGCGCGATTGGGCTGCAGGTAAAGGGAGATTTTGTCCATCTTCATCTGCTTGAGCGCCGGGAGGGCGCCGGGGAGGAATTGTTCGCGGGGGGATTCCTCGAGGTTCAAGTCCCAGCGCATCTGGCCACCGGACATGGCGAGGGTCATGGGCACCTGGGTCCGCTCCTCTGGTGAATCAGCGAAGAAAATCCAGTGCGCACGCGCGGTGAACGGGCGGGGTTCGGCCAGCAGCGGGGTGAGGGCGGCGGCGAAAAAAGGGACGCGTTCCGTTACACCTTCGGGGAGCAGTTGGGCGCTGGCGGATGGAACGTGGAGCAGGGTCAGAAGGACCAAGCCCGCGGCAAGGTGGCGGGCGCGATGAACGAGGATGGCGATAGCAGGGACCGGGGGATTCATGAGTGGATACGGTTGCGGAACGCTGGCGGTTCGCGGGTGCGACGGATTATTTTTTCTCCGGCGGTTGCGGTTTTTCGGGGGCGTCTTCCTTTTGCTCGGCGACCGCCTGATCGACGGCGGCTTTCACGAGTGCGGTGCTGGAAGGGTACTTCTTGTAGCCGTCCGGGACGGCAAACCGCCGGGAGTTGGCGGTCACGCGCCGGAGCCATTTGAAACGCAGTTGCTGGGTTCCGGATTTCTCCCAGGTTTCGATTTGCGCGGGCAACCCCTGAAAATCCGCGGCCAGCCAGAAGGTCGCCTCGCTCTGGCGACCCGCGTCATCGGTGTAGGTGACGATGTTTTTGGCGCAATCGTGGCCGTCGATGGATTCGCGGCCGGCTTCTTTGCGGACGATGGTGTATTTGCGCTGGGCGACGGCGACTTCTTCAGCCGGCATGGGCATTTCCGTGTAAGAACGGACAAAGGGATAGAGCATCAGGATGATTTTTTTCGCGGGATCCAGGACGGTGGCGACGCGATGCAAACCGACCTGGGTGAGGCTCTCGAGGGCGAATTCCGGGAGGAGGCCGCCCTTGACCTGGGCGAGGTCGAATTCGAGGCGGAGCTTGCCCGGTTCGTGGGAGAGGTGGGCGGGAAGAAAGAGCGTTTCAGTTCCTGCGGAATCGAGGACGCGCAATTCGACCTGGCCGGAGCAGTTCGGGAGATCGGTGAAAAGGCGCAGCAGGCTGGCGCTGATTCCGGGCGCCTGAAACTGGGCGTGGGCGGCGGTCGCGGCAAGAAAGACCAGCAGCCCAGCCACGCGCGTGAAGCGGCTGAACTTGGTGGCGCCGAGGACGGGATTCATGAGTTTGCCAGTTGCTGCGGGAAGGTAACGCAGGCGGGGAATTCCGCGAGCTTAGAGTTGAAGGGACGAGCGGCGGGGGTGTGAGACAAAATTCTTCCATCACGCTGCCAATGGGAGCGCGTCGTTGCG
>CAZUUP010000713.1:0-2819 GCA_964623105.1 uncultured Akkermansia sp. | reverse complement strand
TGATTTTTGCCGTCGCGGCGACGCGAACGCCGTCGAGCTTTCCGGGGACGATGGTGGAGGCGGCGGTAAGTTCGAATTCGGCAGTGGACTTGTCGGCGGGAACGGTGACGGACGCGGGAGCGGCAAGGCCCGGCGGGAGTTGGAGCAGCCGAAGGCTGACCGGGGAGGCATCGGCGGCGGTACCGTGGCGGGTGAGGGTGACGAGCAAAGTCTGTTTGCCACCTGGTTTCAGCGCTCCCGCAGGTTTGCCGGACACAGCGAGGGGTTCGATGGCGCGCAGGACGACATTGGTCAGGCGGACTTCGCGGGTAATGCCCTTGTGCTCGCCGGTGGCAACGATCGTGAAAGTCTTGCCGGTGCCGAGGGATTCGGCGGGGCCGGTGATGTCGCAGCGGAAATCCGCGCTGCCGGTCTTGGTGGCTTTGGGGGTTTGCACGGTGACGGCGATGTCCTTGGGCAGTCCTTCGAAACTGAGTTTGACGAGGGAGAGAAAGTCCTTGGTCAGCGGCTTCTGGCTGACGGTGAATGAACTGCGGCCCACCAATCGCGGCAGGTCCACCGTGCCGCCGGGCAGGCTGACCGCGAAGAAATCCGGGACGGTGATGCCGACGCACACGGCGATGGATTCGCGCAACAGGCGCGGGGTGGCGGGCAAGGTGAGCAGGGGCAGGAGGGGATCCTTGGCATTGGCGGGATTCGGTGCCGGCTGTCGGGCGAGCGCGGTGAATTTATTGGTTCCGACGGATGCATGGCCGACGATGGCGAGGTGGTGAATGGAGCCGGCCACCGCCAGCGCGGGCGCGGTGATCTTGAGCGCGGTTTCGGTCTTCCCGCTCTCAATGACGTTGTCGGACAGCGTGAAGCCATCGGGCAGGGGTTGGCCGTCGGCGCTGGCGAGCGCGAGCCGGATGGGGCCGGACGCGCCGCGTCGCTGGGCGGAAATTTTCACGGTGAAGGAGCCGCCAAGGGAGGTGGCAAAGCGGTCGCCGGTGACGGTCAAGTCGAAGCCCGGTTCGGCGGGTTCGAGGCGCAATCCGTAGGTGAACTCCGGGCCGCCGCGCCGGGTCAGTTCGCTGATAGAGAGGAGATATTCCCCATCGGCCGGGGCGCGGAAGGTGAGGGGTGATTCCGGCCCGGTCTGCGCGGCGGCGGTGTCGTTGGCCGAGAGGAAAGCGCCCTTGGAATCATTGATCACGAGGTACAGCCGGGCGGGCGAGCCGAGGATTCGGGTAACCGGCGTCAGCGTGAACAGCGTGTCTTTTTTGGCCTCGAATCGGAAGGTGTCCCGATCGCCGGGGCGGGTGAGTTGACCGTAGATGGCAACCGGCGGGCGCACAGCAGTGGCCTGGGATGGGGAGTCGTTCGGTTCCTTTTCCAATTGAAGGGGCAGCAGTTCAGCGAGCACGGGGACGACGGCGGCGGGTTTGCCGGGAGCAAAGCGGACAGGTACCGGGACGGATTCGCCGGGAATGCGAGACGCCTTGGCGGTGAGCGGGACGCCGCTGCCCGGGTGAGAGCCGGTGGCGATGGCTTGAGCGGCGAGATTTGCTCCGGGGCTGGCAGCGGGCGGGTAAGCGGTGTGGGCGAGGGGGAAATCGCCGATCCGGAGATGATAAAACCGATCGGCGCCGCCGAGCCACGCGACGTCGCGAATTTCGAGGATCACGGGGCCGGCGACGGTGGCGCGGTAGCTGAGGCAGCAGTCGCCAGCCAGTCCGGGCGTGTCGTCAGCAAAGGCGAGTTCGGTGCCGCGCGTGTCGAGCAGGCGGAGCATCGGATCGCATTTGGAAAGCAGGCGGGCGGCGAAGACCTCGGCGGCGATGCGCTCGCCAGCCTGGAGGGTTAATTGAAAATACTCCGCGCGTCCGGCCTCGGTGTTGCCCGCAACGGCGGAGGGGAGCTTGAGCGCGTGGGCCTGCGCCGGCGAATGATTGGCGCGCGCGCGTTCAGCGACGGGCAGGTCATCCACCAAAACAAACAGTGGCGCGGACAATCCAGAATCGGTGGCGAGGCGCACCATTCCGACCCCAGGCGTCGCGTCGGCCGGAACGGTGAGCTGGCTGACGGCCTTTTTGGGGTCGGCGGGGATCGGTTTGCCGTCCTTGCCGACGGCGGACTTCGCCCACGCGTTGCTGGCGCCGAACGACGTCCAGAGGGTCAGGGGCTTGAGCAGATTGGCGCCGTGCCAGGTGATGGTGGTGGTCTCGCCGGGTCGGACGGAGACGGGAATGGCACCGGTGAGTTCGGGTGATTGAGCGCGGAGACTCGCGGTCAGCAGGGTTAGACTGGCCACGCAGAGGGAGCGGAACAGTCGGAACGGATCTCGGATAAGGATGAGTGCGGGCACGAACGGAGCGGGCAAAGTTGAACCTGAACTCCGAAACTGAAATCGCCCGGGACACGGCAACCGCACTGGGAGCGCGGCGTTCACGCCGCATCGGGCCACGACTGCAACGATGCGGCTGAAACTTGCGTTCGCTGTCCACACCTCTGCGGCATGAAGGCCGCGCGCCTGACTTTGCTGCGAAACTGATTTCGGAGTTCGGGTTAAATGAGAGTGTTTCACCGGATTTGCAGGGCCAGCGTGAGACGAGGGTGTGGCGGTATTGTTCACAACCCGACGACGATGGGAACATTTGTCCCCAAGGCGATTTGGTTTCCCGGCTTGGAGGCGTCAGGTCAGCGCGAACCCACAGACGGGAGTTTGTCGGCGGCGGAGGTTGCCCGCGTTTCGCACCAAGGGAACGCACTGTGGAAGGGGTGGGAAATGTGGGAGCGGTCAGAAAGAATGGCGTCAGGGGAGGGAATCGTTCGGGAGC
>CAZUUP010000712.1:0-2821 GCA_964623105.1 uncultured Akkermansia sp. | reverse complement strand
ACGAGCGGCGGATGCTGGGTGTTGGGGGTGCGGGAGGCAAGCGGGATTCTGAAGTACCAAGCCTTGCGAAGCTCCAAGACTAAAGCTCAAAGCTCACGGGAATGGGGCAGGCGGCCTTTCCCGCGGGTCGTGCCGCTGGAGGCGTTGGGGGCGCGCGTTTAGGGATTTTGGCTGAGGAACTCGCTCGCCGTCGTCGCCGGAATGGATGACGCGGCAAAATGGCGGGTGTTGGCCGTCACGATGACAGCGGCCTGAACTCGCATCGCCGCCGCGTATTGGAGGGCATCTTCGAAGTCCTGCCAGCCGAGCCCCAAGGCGAACCGGGCGTCGTGCTCATCGGTCGGGACGATTCGGGATTGTCGGAGCAGGTCGTGCAGGTGTTGCTCCTGCTGCATCGGCGTCTGCTTCGCACGGGCGAGGATGTAGTCCACGTTCGAGAGCGTGTGCCACGCCGTCCAGAGTTCATCCTGCCGCATGGCGCAGGCGACCCGCCCGCCCCGGTCGGCGACTCGCCGACCGGAACGGCGGAGCGTAACTCGGCGAAGCGGCCGTCCTTATTGGTTCGAGGCGTTTCTCCCGTTCCGTCGGGCGGGTCGCCCGACGGCACAGGCGGGTCGCCTGTGCTACCCGGAGACGTCTTTCCAGACCCGCTCTCACAAGGCGTATTTCTCCTTCAGCCCCTGCCAGCGAAGATCGTCCAGGTCGGCGTCGGAGAAAGTGTTGAGCGGCTGGGCGGCGCAACGGTGGAGCCAGGCTTGGAGCGCATCGGTCCGGCTGGGTTCAACCGCCGGCGTGGCCTGCTCTTCGTCCGCGACTTCGAGTGCGCGGCCATGACGGCGCACGCGGGCAGGCAGCCACGTTTCTTCGGGCAAGGCGATGTCGGTGGAGAGGACGGCGGTGAAGGTCATGACGTTGAGATGTTGTTCGCCGCCAAAGTGACGGCGTTGGGAACTGCGGTCAAAATCCAATTTGCTGGGGGACTTCTGCCGGAGGGCGCATCTCAGTTTCTTGCAGCGACGCGGCACGGCTTTGGCCGTCCCGGAGGGACGACCGAGAATAGCCCAGCACTTGAGTGCTGGGTACGCGGTGATTCAACCCACAAGTCCCGCAGGGACGACTGAGTCATCGGCAAGCGGGGTCTGCCGTCCCTGTCGGGACTTGGTTCCTCCCCACATCACTAACCCAGCACTCAAGTGCTGGGCTATTCTCAGGCGTCCCCGCGGGACGCCCGGAACCATGCCGGGGCATGGTAAAAA
The DNA here is from genome assembly GCA_964623105.1 of uncultured Akkermansia sp. GTDB lineage: Bacteria > Verrucomicrobiota > Verrucomicrobiia > Limisphaerales > BJHT01 > BJHT01. The sequence continues at coordinate 1,565 of CAZUUP010000712.1, read as the reverse complement.
ACTTCACGGGCGGGGGTCCGCGCAGGAATCTACCCCCGCCCGTGGCCCGGCCACCCGGCCGGGCAAAACTCATTTCTCGATGATGCGGTAGAAGCGGCGGAGGAGGTTGGTGCTGCTGGCGTCCTCGAAGCGGATGAGGCCGTTGGCGATCGAGAAGCCCGTGGTGTTGGTGATCCAGATGGTGCCGGGGCCGACGAAGTTGGTGGTGGAGTGAATCTCGAGGCGGGTCAGGTCGCTGGCGAGCGTGCCATCGGGGGCGCGGAAGTGGAGTTGGAAACGGCCGTCGGGCAGGCGGTGCAGGTTGGTGCCGCCCTCGATCCGTTGAGGGACCAGCACGCGCAGCAGGGCCGGCGCGCTAGTCACGCTGCCGGATGTATTGGTGAGGATCACCGAATAATTCCCGCTGGCGGCGCGGGTGACATTGGACACGGTGAGCGAGAAGTTGGTGGCGGTTTCAAGTCTTGGACCCTGAACATTTCGTCACTCGTCCGCACGGCGCAGGCATTCCGCCCGAAGTTGCGGGCCGATGAAATAGCCGCCGGCCAGCATAGCCTCCAGAGCCGGGCGGACGCGGGGGATGAGTTGACGGTGTTTGGCCTCCAGCAACAATGCGCAGGTGCCTCTGACGCTGAGGCCATAGATGGTGCTGGCGACGCGGCGTGCCCGGCGTTCGTCAATGAGCACGCCTTTGATGCCATGCTCCCGTGCGGTTTGGATGACAGCGGCTTCACCGAGGTCGAGTTCCGCGAGAAGCAGCGGGTCAGGCGGCTGGGCCAGCCGGATGATCTCAGCCAGGGCAATGGCGCGCTCGATGCCCGCCGGATCCCCGGAGTGTTTGGCCCGCAGTTCGACCACCACCGGTGCCGGCAGCAGCACGCGAGTGAACAGTGAACCCAGGAGATGGCAAACGCCGGCCCGGCTCAGCGCAATGATGGGACCGGTGTTGCAAACCAGAGGATGATCAAAGTACTCAGGCATCGCCAAACTCGTGCTTCAGATCGTCTCCGGTGAGTTCGGTGGCCGGAACGCCGCAGCGGGCGGCTTCCTCCAGGAACTGGACCCGCCCCAGGCCACACATCTGCGCGGCCTGGCCCGACGACAACTCGCCTAGTTCAAAATATTTCAACGCGAGCAAAAAACGGCTGCGTTCGTTCAACGCCGCCGCGTCGCGGGCGTGCAGGAGCAGCGTGGCGGGGTAGTTGATTTCGAGGGTGGCAGTCATGACAGCGAGGCATTCTTCGGTGGTTTTGGTTTGGGTTTCAAGTCTGGGAATGAGCGACTTCCCTCTCCTTCCCGGCCTTTTCCCTGCTCGTGCCTCGCGGGGCGAGGGAGACGGAGATGCGGCGGGTTGGACACGGATGTCTCCGACGCGCCGGCGGAGGTGTGCGTATGCAACGGCGGCGGCGGGGTGGGACAGCCACGTCCCACCTCGCGTTGGTGGGTGGGGGCGTTGGGATTTCGAGGGTCGTTTCTATTGGGGTAACTTGGTCGGTGCCGTTGGGGCCTGGGGTTGCCGGTTGCGGGCTGGTGTTGGAGGGGGCGGGATGGGAGGATGCGGGGATGAG
>CAZUUP010000711.1:0-2853 GCA_964623105.1 uncultured Akkermansia sp. | reverse complement strand
GGCCCAAGTCAGCGGGCTGATACTCGAAGGTAAGGTCGTCGAAGCCGTATTCCCGCAGCGGCCAGTCCAGCTCGGTTTCGAGGTAGCTGACGAGTTGGGGGAAGGTGTGGATGGAGCGGAGGTCCGGCATCAGGAAAAGAGTTGGTCGAATTCACCGTGCGTGCCGATCCAAAACCAGATGACGGTGTCGCCGTGCCGCTCGGCGACGGCCCGGAGGTCGCGGGTGATGCGGACGGACCAGACGTTTTCGAGGCCTCCGAGTTTCTTGAAACGGAGGGAGGGGTGGCTGGGATTCTCGCGGAACAATGCGTAGGCCCGTCGCGCCGCCGCCCGGCTGTCGGTGTCGAGCCGGGCGTAGCCGCGCCAGAAACTCGGGCGGGTGCGGGAGATCACAGGCGGGTGAGATCCATCGGCTCGTCGCCCTCGGTGGCGGACGCTTGCATGAAAGCCGCGAGCTTCGGGCGGGGCCGGGTGTCGGCGATGATGCGTTCCCAGGCCGCGTCGCCATCCTCCTCGCCCCGCTCAGCGGCGGCCCGCTGCTTCTCAAAAAGGACGAAATCCAGGACGGCGCTTTGCTTTTCCGGCGGGAGCGAGGCGGCTTCCTCGGCGATTCGGCGGGCAATGTCGGCGACGGGTGGCATGGTGCGGAATGTAGCCGTGCGGCAGTGGTTGTCGAAAGCAAAAATCCCGCGGGTCAGGCGAGCTCCATCCAGCATTTCAGTATCGGCGTGATGCCGACGGGAGCCTGCAACGGGCGGAGGATGTCGCCGGCGACCTGCCTTTCGGCCTTCTGGCGAATCTCGGATAGCAGGGCATGGTCGAGCACACAGGAGCGCGGAGTTTCCGGGGTGGACCGGATGAGCTGTGCGATGGCGGCCGGCTCGGTGAGCACCTGTTTGCCCGCCAGGTCGTAGCCGGCCCAGACAGTGAAGCCGGCGGAGTCGCTCCAGCGGGGCTGGCCGGATTCGGTGTCGATAAGCGCCGGGTCCGGGCGCGGAATGCGGAAGCAGCAGAACACGGCCCGCGCGCCGGCCCGCGGCGAAGCTTTGCCAGAGAAGGCCTTGAGCGGCAGGCCGGGCAGAGCTGCGGCGAGATCGGGGTGATCGCGCACCAGTTGGTTGTATTCCAGCCGGAGCTGTTCGGTCTCGGAAAGCGTGCCATCACCAAAGGCGGGTCGGTGAGCAAGCTCGCACACATGAGGAAAGCGGGATCCCTCCGTTTCCCCTTTGGTTCTCTCCAATAAATGCACCCTTACCGTGCCTGGCCGTTCCCCTGCCACGGCGACTTTCTGGACCTTGCCGCCCGCCAAAACACCCTTGACTCGAACTTCGGCTCTCTCTTCACCGCTCCGCCTTAACCAAAAAAGAAACGCGCCGGGCGTCGAGTCCGGCGCGTCTGCGCCCTCAGCGTGGCAAGCTTGGTCTCTACTTGAAGATCGTTGTCCCCGGCATCGCCACCGGCGGCATCGGGATCTTCGTGTCCCACTTCAGATCCTTCGGGAACGTGTCCTCCTGCGAATTCATCGCCATCTCCCACGTCACCTCCTTGCCCGTGTACGCGGACATCCGGCCCATGATCGCCGCCAGCGTCGTCGTGCAGAAACGATCCCCCGTGTTGATCGGCTTGCCGGCCCGGATCGACGCATACATCTCGTCATGCTCGGTTTGATAGCCGTTGTTCACATTGCCCTTCCAGCGCCACGATTCCGCGCCACGGATCACATGCCGCTTGCTGCCGCTCTCGCCATCGTACACCCCCTTGGTCCCGAACACCGTGTCCGTGTTCGCATTGTAACATTTGTCGAACTGCCGCGTGAACAGATAACCCTTCGTCCCGTTCTCCCAGTGATACTCCACGCAGAAATGGTCGTAGATGTGACCATACTCCTCCGACGTCTTGAGCTGCCGTCCCCCCGTGCCGATGCACTTCACCGGCGGCTCGTCCTTCATCGCCCACATCAACTTGTCCACGCTGTGTACCGCCTGCTCCACCAGATGATCCCCGCTCAGCCAGGTGAAATAATACCAGCGCCGCAACATCCACTCGAGGTCCGTCTTCGTGTTGGTGCGGTTCCACTTCGGATAGCGGTCCACCGATCCCGTGTAATAAGACGCGTAAATCGCCTGGATGTCGCCAATCGCGCCGTTGTGAATCTTCTCGTAGGACTCCCGGTTGGCATACGTCCAGCGCCACACAAACCCGTCCACCAACGCCAGCTTCTTCTCCTTCGCCTTCTTCACACTCTCCAGCACCGATCGCAGCCCCGGACCGTCCACCGCCATCGGCTTCTCGCAGAAAACATGCTTGCCCGCATCCACCGCCGCCTTGATGTGCTGCGGACGGAAACCCGGCGACGTCGTCAAAATCACCACGTCCACCCCGCTGTCGATCACCTTCTGATACGCATCCAGGCCGACAAACTTCCGCTCCTCGGCCACGTCGATCTTGCCCGGCTGATCCTTGAAAACCGTCTTCAGCGATTCGAGGCTTGAATCGATCTTGTCGCGGAACACCTCCCCCATCGACCACAACACCACGTTGCTGTCCGCGCTCAGCGCCTGGTTGGCAGCCCCTGTCCCGCGGCCGCCGCACCCGATAAAGCCGATCTTCAGCTTGTCGCTCGCATTGGCCGCGCGCGACAGGCTCGGAAACGCCAGCGGGCTCGCCAGCGCCCCGCCCGCGACCACGGCGGCGGTGGTGGATGATTTCAAAAACGTGCGACGCGACGCGGCCAGCGCCGCAGGTGAGTTAGGATTCATAGTGCGTTCTTTAATGCGGAAACTTTCCGCTTTTGTCCACCCCGCAAAATCTCCCTCCCCAAAGTCCCGGGAAGCCCCGCCCCGCCCGCTGCCC
>CAZUUP010000710.1:0-2854 GCA_964623105.1 uncultured Akkermansia sp. | reverse complement strand
GGAAACGCCTGCGACCGCAACGCGCCCGTCAGCGTCTCGCCCAGCGGCAGGCTCGACATCAACTGCACCTTCTTCCCGTCCGCGCACGCGCGCTCCTGAAACGCCCACGGATTGCGCGCGTCCTTCGCGCCCTCGACCGGATGATTCGTCCACGGCGAAGCCTCCCCCGTCCCCTCGAGCAAGCCGCGCGCGAGTTCGCCGCCCCACTGTTTTGCTGTCTCGCCCAGCGCCTCGCCCCGCTGCGCCGCGCCTTCCTGCAACGCCTTGAACAACGCCGCCTGCGTGTCGAGATCGGCGCCAAACTTCCCCCGCGCCAGCGTCACCAGCGCGACCGAACCGTCCACTCCCGCGCCCGCGCCCGTGTAACGCGCGACGTGCTGCGCATACCGCACCAGCGTCTCGCGCGGCTCCGCGTGCGCCTGCACATGCCGCAGCAAAAACGCCGCCGCATCGGCATTCGTCACTCCCACCGCGATGTTCGCGAACGCCCGCGATTCCTCCGCGCCCAGCGAATCCCCGACCCGCGCAAACGCCCTCGGCAGCCGCAACTGTTCCCGCAACGCCAGCCGCACCACATACGCCAGGTGCGTGTCCTCCGCCGGCATCTTCGCCTGCAATTGCAGCAGCGGCGTTAGATTCTCCAGCGCCGGGTTGGCCCCGAGCGCATCCGCCGCCGCGCGCTGCACCATTGCCGCGGGACTCTTCAGCGCTGCAATGGCAGCGCCGCGCAAGGCCGCGTTCACGCTGCTACCCGCGGTTCTTTTGGCGGGGTCGGCGTCGTTGGCTTCCGCCGCCGCTGCCGTGCGCAGCCCGCGGTTTGTCAATATCCGCAGCGCCTGCACCTGCACGCCCACGTCCCGATCCGCCAGCGCCCCGAGCAGCGTCGGCTCGTCCAGCGCCCCGCGTCGTTCGAGCAGCCACGCCGCGCCGCTGATCAAGCCCGGGCGCTCGTCGCCCTGCCGGAAATGCCACGCGCCCGTCGCCGCCTGCTTCACCAACGCTTGCTCGTCGCCGGTCGCCGGCCGCGCCGCCAGTTCGTTCAACGCCAGCGAGCGCCGCGTCGGATTTTCCGAGATCAGTTCATTCAGCACCAGGTCCGCCTTCGCCTCCGTCACGACCTTCAGCTTGCCGATGTCCGCCCCGCCCGGCGGCACGATCCGCCACAGCCGCCCGCGCTCGCGGTCGCGCCGCGGATGCGTCAGCGGCACCTCGTAATGCCCGATGATGCGATTGTAAAAATCCGCCACCCACAGCGCGCCATCCGGCCCGAATTGCAAATCCACCGGGCGAAACCACGGATCGTCCGTGCGCAGAAAATCCGGCAGTTCCTTGCCCACGCTCGTCGCTCCGCGCCATTCGAGGCGGTCGCGATTGATCCGGCTCGTCATCACGTTCCCGATGAAAATGTTGTCCTGAAACTCCGCTGGCCACGACCGGTCGCTGAGGTGGACAATGCCCGCGATCGCCGTGCTTCCGTGACTGTGCTGAATCGTCACCGGCGCGTACCCCAGCCCGTTGTGTGGCCGCCCGAAGCTCGGATAGCTCCCGCCTCGCAGCAGTTGGTAAATTGGCGAACTGTGACAATCCGCCGAATACAAATTCCCCAGCGGATCAAAGCACAACCCAAACGGATTCACCTGCCCATGCGTCCAGTGTTCGAGCCGCGAGCCATCCAGCCGGAAGCGATAGACATTTCCGGACGGTAGAAAAATCTCGTGGCCATCGCGCCCTTTCACCCGCGACTGGTTGTTGAACCCATGCGTCGCGTAAATCCACCCGTCATCCCCGCGCCGGAACGACGCCTGATTCCCGTGTGTGTCGCGCGAAAAGTCAAACGGGCCGTAGAGCATCTCCTTCTTGTCGGCCACCCCGTCGCCATTCGTGTCCTCGAACAGCCAGATGTTCGGAATGCTCCATGCGATGCACTTCCACGTCGGCACTGCGCCCGGCGCGCTCGCGCTGCGGAACGGATAAATCCCGATGGGAATGTTCAGATTCGTCGCAAACGTTGTCACCTTCCCCGCGCGTCCGTTCGCGGCGAACTCGCTGAAAATCCGGATCGTGTCCCGCGCCTCCGCATCCGATTTCGCCGGAAACGGATACTCGCGCGACTCCGTGATCCACAGCCGCCCCGCGCCATCGAACGCCATGTTCATCGGCTTCCGCAAATCCGGCTCCGTCGCCACCAACTGAATCGTGAACCCCGGCGGCAGATGAAAACTCTTCTGCTCCTGCTCCGGCGTCAGCGGCTCCGTGCTCCGCACGCCCTCGGAGAACGGATCCGCTGCGCGCAAAGCGTTGAAGCCGAACACGAGGGCGAGGGCGACCGCAAACGTTGGACGAACGAGAGTTTCATGTTTCATGCGATACCGGCCTTTATGCCGTCACCCACCGGGCTGCGAAAGGAAGAACTTGGCCGGTGCCGGCTGCCGACCGCCTCGACTGCCCTCTGCAATTGGGTTGTTGCGGAATGCGGGGCAGATGCTGGTTCGACCTGCTCGCGGCCGATTTCGCCGGCGTCAGATCGGTGCTTGGAGGGGAAGTTTTCCGGATCACGAGCGATTGGAATCTGAGTTCTGTTCAGGGTCCGGTGGCTGACGTTGCATGAAACGGCCGAACGCGGCAGTCGGGGGATCTCAAACAGGTGCTCAGGGTGTGAACGACGCCGGTGCGGCGGCTGTGGGCGGGGAGCTGGAATTGCGTGGGATTCAGCTTCAAAAGGTCGCCGCTCGGAACTTGTAGCTGCACCAGAGAAGCAAAAAGGTGCTCAGGCAGCGGACGCCAAGGAGGTGGGGATGGGGAATCCCGCTGAAGAAACGTACCGCCGCCTGAACACGACAAATAATACCTTACT
>CAZUUP010000709.1:0-2860 GCA_964623105.1 uncultured Akkermansia sp. | reverse complement strand
CAAGGACCTGCAACTCGCCAGCGTCCCGGTAATCGTCCGCGAAGCCGACGACGCCGCCCGCCTGATCGTGGCCGGCCTCGTCCAGCGGAAGCAGATGACCCGCGGCGCCGCCGTTTACTCGGTCATGCCCCTGCTGGCCGACTACTTTGCCAACGCCGATCGCCGACGGCTGGACAACCTCGTGAAAGGCAAGAACACCGGGGAGCAAATCCCGAAAAGTGTTCAAAAAGCCCAATGTTTCTCGAAGACAAGTGACTTGTCTTCGGGAAACTTGTCTTCGGGAGAAATGGCGGATTCAGACCGCCAATTTGTTTGCAACCGTCTCGGGGTCAGCCGGGAAATCCTTCGCCAAGCCCGCGCCGCCTGGGTGATCCTCAACGACCCCACCGGCGCCGCCATCCAGGCCGAATACGCCAAGCAGGGCCGCAACCTCACCCCCGCCGAAGCCGTGGCCGAGCAGACCCGGATCCGCGAGGAACTCGAACCCCGCCTGTTGCAGGGCGAAATCAGCGTCGGCCACGTCCTCGCCGGCATCGGCGGCAAGGCCGCCACGGTGGACAAGCCCCGCGTGGACAGCGTCAGCAGCACCGCCGCCGCCTTCCGCCGCGTCTTCGGCAAAACCCACCTGAATTCGTTGCCCAAGCTGGTCGAATACCTCGGCCAAGACTCCTCGGAGGACGAGCTGGAACAAATCCACGCCACCTCCTCGGAACTCGCCCGCCTCACCGGCGAACTCCTCACCTCCAAAGGCCACCCCGTGGCCGACGTGTAACCCCCACCCGCAACCCTCAACCCCACCCCGCCCATGATCTCCACCAGCGAATCTATCAGCCGACTCTACCGCGCCGGCGTCCGCGCCGCCCGTGCTGACCTGTTCCTCGCCCACGGTGCCGACTTGGGCGGGGTGTACACCGTCCCCGTATGGTCGTGTGGCCGCCCCGTTTTGCGCGGCCTTCCGTCCCCCGTCACGCTGTCCCTCGCCCTCTTCCGCCGCGAGACCATGGCCCAGCGCAGCCTCAACCTCGACTGCCCGTTCTACCTCAATTGAGGCCGCCCATGACGCTTTCCCCCCATCTTCCCACATCCCACCCCGAGGCCGGTGCCGACGAGCGAATCACCGCGACCTTGGACCCCTCCACGGACGCCGACGCCTTGCCCGCGTCGGCGTCCAATGGAGACGACCTGACCGAACTCCCCTCCGCCCCCGGCTACACCGCCGACCAGCTCATCGAAGGCGCCACCCGCGCCCGAAAACTCCGCCACTATTGGGGCCTCCTCGCCGTCGGCCTGTCCACCGCCGACGCTGCTCGAGACCTCGGCGTCAGCCGCGTCAGCCTCTTCCGCTGGGAGCGCACCGCCGCCGCCGCCGGCATCAATCACCACACCACCGACCCCGACCAGCTCACCAACGCCCTCGCCATCACCCTCGCCACCCGCCAATCCCCCGGCGCCCCCTGCGCGTGGGGATACATCCTCAAGCGCCCCGCCGTCGTCCAAGAACTCCGCGCCGCCTACCTCGCCACCATCGGCGCCTCCAGCGAATCCGCCGCCCGCGACCGTGCCACCGGCAGCGTCGCCCTCGCCATCGAGCACTTTGCCGAGTCCCCGCATTGCCCCGAAGCCCTCGCCGCCCGCCTCCGCACCGGCTACCAGCCCAGCGAATTCGTCCGCCTCCTCCGCCAGATCACCCCCGAGATTGAATCCCTCGCCCGCGGCTCGAAGAACTACCTCCACCACGGCCCCATTTCCCGCCGATCCGACACCGTCGCCGGCACGGACGGCCAACTCTACCAGATGCCAGGTGGTTTCGTGGTCGAGTTCGACGACATGTCCCTCAACCAGCCTTTCTACGTCCGCAACGCCGACGGCTCCTACAGTCTCAGCCGTCAGAGCCTTTACGCGCGCGACCGCGCCCGCCGCCGCTGGCTCGCCTGCGACCTCATCGCCCGCCCGCGCGAGGCTTACCGAGCCGAAGACATTCTCCGCTTCGTCCGCAAACTCTGTCAGGACTTTGGCAAGCCGTCCGTCCTCCGCTTCGAGCAAGGCATCTGGAAGGCCCGCGTCATCCGAGGCATCGAGATCACCCCCGACGGCGAAGTGACCGAGCCGGAATGGGAAGTCCCCGCCGCCGATCCTGAGCAGAAGCAACTCCTCCAAGACGGTCTCGCCGCCCTCGGCATCCGCATCCAATACGTCGTCGGCAGCCGCGGCAAAGGCTCCCTTGAATCCGCTTTCCGCTACCTCCAGTCCGTCTTGGCCATCCGAACCCAGGAGTTTGTGAACATCGGCCGCCACGCCGGCGAATTCGAGAACGGTGCCAAAGCCCTCCGCCGCGCCCGCGCCGAATCCCACACCCCCGAGGCCCTCGGCTTTGCGGCCCAGCACATCCTTGCCGACCGCATCGCCGACGCCTTCGCGTGGATCAACTCCCGCACCACCGACGGCCCCAGCCCCGACGAACTCTGGGCCGCGGACATCGCCGCCCGCCCCCTGGCCCGCCTCACCGACCTCGACCTCGCCTTCCTCCTCCCCGAAGAGCGCGAGCTGACGATCCGCGGCGGCCGCGTCACCGCCACCTGCGACGGCGAGCCCCTCGACTTCCGCGCCCCCGAGCTGTTCGCCAGCCTTGGCGACGGCTACCGCGTCCGCATCCGCTTTGATTCGAGTGAGCCCACCCTCCGCGCCTCCGTTTTCAACGCCGAAACCAGCACCCGCAACCACCTCGGCGCCCGCCTCGGCCAGTTCCTCGGCTGGGCCGATTACGAAACCCCCGGCCCTGGCATCCGCGCCGAGACCGAGGCCGAGACCGCCGGCCTGCTCCCGGTCAATATGGACAAGTGGGGCCACAACCCGAACGCCG
>CAZUUP010000708.1:0-2886 GCA_964623105.1 uncultured Akkermansia sp. | reverse complement strand
AACGGCGAGGCGTCGTTGATCGAGCTGCGGGATGGCTCGCTGCTGTTGATGTATGGTGCCCATCAGAAAAGCGGCGACTGGGATCGCGGGGAGATACGCCAGATGCGCTCCCGCGACGGCGGCAAGACCTGGTCCCAGCCCGAGACCGTCTTCAGCGATGCGAAGCGCTCGCTCTTCCAAATCTCCTTCGCACGACTGGCCAACGGCGACCTCGGCCTGACCCACACCTCGCTCGCCAATGGCCGCGATGCCTTCAAGGTCTTCCGCCGCTCGACAGACGAGGGCCAGACTTGGTCGGAGCCGCTGAAGATCAGCGATGACTCGCACGACTACACGACGGGGCCGTGGGACAAACTCTATGTGCTAGCGAGCGGGCGCGTCATCGCGCTGCTGCACTGCAACCTGAAACCGGATGCGAAGAAACAGGGCGGCCCGTTGGGCATTTACACCGTTTATTCCGACGACCACGGAAGAACGTGGACCCGCTCGCCGCTCTCGGAGGTGCTGCATGTCGCGGACAATCCCGCGAAGAAGCACGAATGGGGTTTCTGGGAACCGACGCTGGTCGAGCACGCGCCGGCGAAGCTGCTCATGCTGGGCCGCACCACCACGGGTTGGCTGTGGGAGAGCCGTTCGGAGGACAACGGCACGACGTGGAGCGCGCCCGTGCAGTCCACCGTGCCGAATCCCGTCGCGCCGCCCGTGCTAACGCGTGTTCCCGGCACCGACACGCTCGTGCTCATCCACAATCCCGACGTGAAACTCAGCGACAGTTGGCACGGCGGCGAACGCGTCGCCCTCGCCTTCCGCACCAGCCAGGACAGTGGTCGCACCTGGTCCGCGCCCACCGACATCTTTCGCGCACCGAACAACCAACTGTGGGTGGACTATCCCGCCGTGCGCTGGGTCAAAGGCCACTTGCACCTCGTCTGGCGGCACATCAACAGAGCCAATCCAGCCAGCGGATTAGGCGGCACCAGCCTCTACCACCACATCCTGCCGCGCGAGGCTTTCGAAGCACGCACCGCGCCGAAGCAGTCCGCTGAATCCAACGCCAAGCCCCTGCGCATCCTCCCGCTCGGCGACAGCATCACCCGCGGCTCCTACCTCGCGCAGAAAGACGGCAAAGCCACCGGCCTCCCGCATCCGCAAAGCGGTGGCTGGCGCAAGCCGCTCCAAGACAAACTCCGCGCCACCGGCATCGCGTTCAATTTCGTCGGTGAACTCAACTACGCCGCCTTTGGTCGCGATGGCGCGGTCGATCCGCAGTTTGACTCCGATCACCACGGCCTCGCCGGCTTCAGCAACACGGGCATCCTCAAAGGCGGCATCGTGCCGACACCGGTTGATGTGCTCGCCTCCCTTGCCGTCAAAGAAATCAAAGTTCCCGGCATCGTGGACGTGCTCAAGCAACACCAACCCGACATCATCCTGCTCATGTCCGGTGCGAACGGCTTCGACGCGCCGGCACGCGATCAACTCATCCGCACCATCGGCGAAACGAGCACCGCGCATCTCTTCGTCGCCACCATCCTCCCGCAGAAAGCCCCGCGCGCCGGCTGGGAGAAAGTGAACGCCTACAACGCCTCGCTCCCCGCCATCGTCGCCGCGCAGAAAGCAGCAGGAAAGCGCATCACGCTCGTGGACATGCACGCCGCCATCACCACCGACGACCTCCTGCCCGACGGCGTCCACCCGAATCAAGCGGGCATGGACAAAATGGCCGCCGCCTGGTTTTCAGCCCTCCAGACTTTTCGCTGACCTCTTCCAGCCAACCTCACCTAACCAACGATTTCCGATGCGCGCGAAACTTTCACTCATCACCCTGCTGCTCGCCACCTTGGCCGCGCTGCCCGCACCCGCCGCGTCCCGCATCCGCCGCGTCCTCTACAACTTCGATGGCGACTCCTGTCTCACCACCAAGGCCAACAGCAAAGGCCCCGTCGCCGTGACCGTGGACGACGTGAAGCGCCTCATCGAGGAAGTCGCCCACGACGGCAGCCGCGTGGACACCGTGCTGGTCTGCATCAACGCGCAGGTCATGTATTACCCCACCAAGGTCGGCACGATGCGCGGCGCGCTCTCCACGCCCGAGGAACGCGCGAAGTGGCCGGCCTCGGAAAGGCAGCGGTTCGAAAACTTGAAAACCTTCTTCGCCGATGGCGTGGACCCCTACGCCATCATGCTGGCCGAAGCGAAACGCCGCGGACGTGAAGCCCTGCTGACGTTTCGGATGAACGACGACCACGGCGACGACTTCCTCCGCACCCAGTTTCAGGTGGACCACCCCGAATGGCGGCTCGGCACCCAGCGCTATCGCGGCAAAGGTGCACTGGACTTCGGCCGCGACGAGGTGCGCGAGCACATCTTCCGGCTCCTCGAAGAAGCCGTGCGCCGCTACGACAGCGACGGCCTTGAACTCGACTTCAACCGCTTCCCCACCTTCTTCAAGGACGGCACCACCGACGAGCGCGTCGCCAAGATGAACGCCCTCGTCGAACGCGTCCGCGCGATGCTCGACACGGTCGGACGCGAGCGCGGCCGCCGTCTCCTGCTTGCAGTGCGCCCGCCCTCGAACTACGGCCGCACCCCGCCCACGCCCGCCACCGCGCGCCAGCTCGGCTGCGACGTGCCCGCGTGGGTGCAACGCGGCTGGGTGGATTTCGTCGCCGTCTCCGAGTTCCTCCACGAACGCGGCGACCTGCCCATCGCCCAATGGAAACAGGCCATTCCCAGCGTTCCCCTTTACGGTGGCATCGAATGCACCAAGACCGGCGCCCAGAAGAATCTGAGCGCCGGCGAATACCGCCACGCCGCGACCCAGCTCCTCAAATCCGGTGCCGACGGCATCTACCTCTTCAACTTCTTCACCTCGCGCGAAGGCGG
>CAZUUP010000707.1:0-2891 GCA_964623105.1 uncultured Akkermansia sp. | reverse complement strand
TGCCCCTACTCCTGATTTCGAGTCAGGTGCCTTTAACCACTCAGCCACCCTTCCTACCGTCAGCGTGCCACGGGTTGCGTGGCGGGAACCGGGGAAACTTCGCCAACCAAGCTGGGCCGAGGGGGCGGGGCGTTGGGCGGGGAGGTCTCGCGCGGTTGGCGCCGCCTTCTCCCTGGCCGTTTGCGAGCGCGTCTGCCGGTTCCGTGGGAGACAGTGTGCGGGGTTTCTCCGGGGCGGCAAGCTCATTTGTCGGCTTTGCGATTGGGCCGGTAAATCTTACCCGCCTGTCACGCCCTCAGGAGCATTTGCGTGCGAAGATCCATTCTGCCCGCGATCGGGTCGTGGTGTGCGTGCCGGCTCGATCGGGGGGGTCGGGCGCTGCGGGGCTGGGAGCGGGCAGTAGCGAGGCGGCGGAGGCGAATCACCGGTTTGGGGCATTGTTCCGTCGGGTGGCGGGTGGCGGTGGTGACCCATGGGGATTCTCCCGCTCTTCGAGGGAAAGCGGTTGTCCTGAAAAATCTGTAGTAGAATCTTTGTGTCTCACCGTGCGGCCGGATGATGGTCCCGGATCGCAGGTGCTGAGGACTTCAACGCCGGTAAGCTGATCGTGCCGCGACGGGGGGCGAAAAGTTGGATGGGATTTCTTCGATCACGCGGCAGGGGAGAAAACCGTGGAGCCCGGAACTCCAATTCCGATCCGCGAGGGATCAGGGGCTGTGCGGACCGGTTCCGAGCTCAGATCAATTCGGAGATTGGCCGTCCGCCTTCGGTAACGATTGGATGGGGGCGGCCTTGCTGGTCCAGCCACTGGGATTCGAGGTCGATGCCGAGATGATGGAAGACGGTGGCGGCGAGGTCGGATGGGCCCACCCGGCGGCTGGCGATCTCGCCACCGTGGCGGTCGGTGCTGCCGATGACCTGGCCGTGACGGAGGCCGCCGCCGGCCATGATCATGGACATGACGCGCGGCCAGTGATCGCGGCCGGCGTTCTTGTTGATCACGGGGCTGCGGCCGAATTCGCCCAGCATCAGGACCAGGGTGGTGTCGAGCAGTCCGCGGTCCTCGAGGTCGGTGACGATGGCGTGGAGGGTGCGGTCCACAACCGGGAGGAGGGGTTTGAGGCCCTTCTCGATGCCGCCCCAGCGGACTTCGTCGCCATGGTGATCAAAGTAGCCCCAAGCTCCGCTGACGGTGACGAAGGTAACGCCAGCCTCGACGAGGCGGCGGGCGAGCAGGGCTTTTTCGCCGAGGCTGCCGGCGCCGTAGGACTCGCGGGTGGAGGTTTTCTCTTCGTCGAGATTGAACGCCCGCTGGGCGCGTCCGGAAAGGAGGACGTCGTAGGCTTGCTGGGTGTAGGTGTCGGCGGCGGCAATGGCGGGGTGGGAAGCCGTGTTGCGGCGCCACTGATCGAGTTGTTCGTTGAGGGTGCGACGGTCGCCGAGTCGGTCGAGGGACAGACCCTCGACGAGCGCGAGGCGGCCGGCGAGTTCCTTGCCGTTGACGGGTTGATAGGCGTGCCCGAGCTGGCCAGCACCCCAGATGTCGGAGACCCAGGTGTCGGCGAGGCCGACGAAGCCGGGAAGGCCGGGGGCGTTCGGCCCGCGGAAGCGCGCGGCGACGGAGCCCATGGAGGGGTAGCCGCCGCCATCCTTGCCATCGTTGGTGCGGCGGGCGAGGGGATTGCCGGCCTGCATGGTGATGGGGGTGTGGTCGCTGGCGCTGGAATCGACGGAGCGGATGAGGGTGAGTTTGTCCATCAGGCGCGCAGTCAGCGGCAGGTGTTCGCAGACGTGAACGCCGGGGAGTTTGGTGGGGATGTGGCCGAAGGGGCCGCGGATTTCGCGGGGGGAATCGGGCTTGGGATCCCACATGTCGATGTGGCTGGGGCCGCCGGACAGCCAGAACAGAATCACGCTGGCCGGGCGCTTGGGCGTGCCGCCTACGGAAGCGCGCGCCTGTTGTCGCAGCAGGCGGGGAAGGGACAAGCCGGCAAGGCCGGCAAGGCCGGTCTGAAGAAAGCCGCGGCGGGTGGAACCAACGCGAAGAATGTCACCGTGGGCGGGGCTGAACCCGTCGAGCGTGGTTGGTGGCAGCGGAAGGGGGGAATGTTTGCCGAAGTCGGGGTTCATTTTCGGTGGGCGAGATGAGTAGTGGGAATTCGGACGAGTGGATGCGAGAACGCATTCGGGCGATCCTTGAGCGGTGGAACGCACCTGTCGCATCAACCGGGCAAGCGAGCTGCCAACCATGTGTCCGCGGGCGGAGCTGGCCGTAGGGGATGGCTTTTTGACGTGGGCGTGCGCGAGTGAAAGGGGCGCGGCAAGCTTCACCAGCGGCGAGCGGTTGCGGCGGAGGATTCGGGGCGAGGACCGCGTCTCTCCGGAAATGTGGAAATGGAGGAGGGAAAGACATGCGAACCAGGGGGGTGATCTTCTTACAAAGTGCGGCCCATTGTTTCGCCGCTCAGCGTGCGGCCCTGGCCCCCTGACCCCAATGTTCCGCCCCCCGGTTTCAGAGCCCGGTATTCCCCGGCGCGACCGCCCTGTTTCGGCGCTCCGGACACGATCCAACTTCTTTCCGCGCGACGCCGCGGGTTGGCGGCGGGCGCCACAATCAAGGACGACAGTCCATTCCGGGCCGCAGCAAACCTTCGGCACAATCTTGACACCATCTGGCCCGGCGCTTTCCGGCCACCCGCCCATTGCCACGCGCGACAGGAAAACCGCGGTGCCACCATGCGATGATTTGCTGCATTCATGCCGGGGCGCTGGGTTTGTCGGGCGTAGGTGAACTGCACCATTGTCTCCGCTGGGACGCTTCCGTATAATCCTGAGAATGAGCTTCCTTGATTGGATTCTGCGTCAGCCCCGCTGGCTGATCTGGGCGGCGG
>CAZUUP010000706.1:0-2893 GCA_964623105.1 uncultured Akkermansia sp. | reverse complement strand
CAGTGGATACACCCCGTTTCCCGATTTCATTAAGCACGCGCTGCCGCACTAAGAGCCGCTCGTCCGCGAGCAACGCGGCGAGTTCCACGGGCTTGAGCGTCGGCCACGCCAGCTTGAGTCCCCGCGGATCAGCGGGCGCGGTCATGCCGGTGCGGCGGACGCGGTAGATGCCGCCGAGGACGTCGGGCTTGGCGAGTTGCGAGGTGGGGCAACAGATTTTGTACCAGCCGCCGGTATCGACGATGAGCAGGCTGCCGTCGGCGTCCTCGAGCACGTCGGTGGGATGGAAGTCGTGGCTGTCCGACGAGACAAAATCAATGTCCTTGGTTTTGAAGGTCGCACCATCGGGCACGAGGACGTGACGCACGACTTTGTGGAGGTTGAAATAGCAGGCGAAGAGGTTGTCGTAGAAATCCGCGCCGAGGCCGCGCGAGCGGTAGGTGGTCAGGCCGCAGGGCGCGGCGGCGCTCATGTGCGTCATCACCGGCATGAGATCGCCGGTGCGCGGATGGTCGCGGAGGACGTCGTGATCCTTGCCGTACACGCCGCCGTAGATGGCGTGGATGAGGCCGTCGCGTTTGCCGCCGGCGGGATTTTGGAAAAACGTGCAGCTCAGGAAACGCTCGCCGTCCGCCGTGTAGGTGAAGCCGACGGGATTATCCATGCCGCCGGTGAGGACCGGCTCGATGCCCGTGCCGTCGGGCCGCGCGCGGAAGATGTGCGAGGCGCGGGTGACGAACGGCTTCTGGCCGGGACGTTCGTAGGTCTGCTGGGCGAACGCGCCTTTGCACCAGTAAAACCAGCCGTCGGGTCCGAGGTAGGGGCCGTGCAGATCGTTCGCGCAACCGGTGAGCGTCTTGCCATCGAACCACACCTCGCGCTTGTCCGCGACGCCATCGCCGTCGGTGTCGGTCAGTTTCCAAATCTGCGGCGGCGCGGCGACATAGACGGAGCCTTCGTAATACAGGCAGCCTTCGGGGAACATCATGCGGTCGGCGAACACGGTGGTGCGGTCGAAGCGGCCGTCACCCTTGGTGGATTCGAGCCGCAGCACGCGGTGCGGTTTGGCGGCGAGCTGCTTGTCCGCCTTGTCGCTCATGCCCGCCGAGTCGGTGACGTAGAGGCGGCCCTGTTCATCGAAGGACGCGGAGATCGGTCGCGGCACGACGGTGGGCGGCGCGACGAGTTCGATCTCGAAACCGTCCGGCACCGTCAGGGTCTGGCCTGAAAATTTGAATTGCGCGGCGGACAGCGGAGACGCGGCGGCGAACAGGCCGGCGAGCAGGAGTCGAGCAAGGTTTGTCATGGGCGTGTGGAAGCAATGTTTGCCAGCATTCTCACCGGAGACCAGCAGGAGGAGATGGCGGGGTTTCGACGCGCTCCGCGGCAAACGCTTCGACTCAAACCGCCCGGCGGCAAACCACGGCCGAGAATTGGCTCGTCAACCCGTCCCGGCTCGGAGAAAAAAGTCCCATGCATTCCCGCTATCTTCGCGCGGCCGTCGGCCCGCTGTTGCTGCTCTTGTCATCCACCTGGTTTGCCACCGGTTGCCGGACGGCGCCGGGAGGTTACGGCGGCACCTTCAGCTCACGGCCGATCCTGCTGTACAGCCTGTATTTCAACGCTCCGGGGGAGAATCGGTATGCGCCCGACGGCGCGTATCGCGAGGTGCTGACGCGCTTGAAAAATGAATTCGACGTGCGCGTCAGCGACCAACCGTTGACGACTGAAGCGCTCGCCGGCGTGCGGGTGCTGCTGATCGCCAATCCGAACGACAAGGCCCACGGCACCAACCGGCCGCCGCATCATGTCACCCCGGCCGACGTCGCCACGCTGGGGCGTTTTGTGCAGAACGGCGGCGGATTAATCCTGCTGAGCAACCAGGATCTGCACAATGTCGAGACCGCCGACGCCAACCAGTTGCTCGCGGTGTTTGGTCTGCGTTTCGAAAACCGCTACACCGACATCAAGCTGCTGCCAATCCCCGCGGCCACCCCGATCATCGGCCGGCTGAACTGGGCTTACTATTCCGGCAACCAGGTCATCCCGACCCCGGGCCATCCCGCGCGCCCCCGCGCGCTGGTGACGAACGATCTCGGCGTCACGCTCCTCAAGGGCATGCGTGACGAACCTGGCGTGCTGCTGGCCATTGCCGAACCCGGACGCGGCCGCGTGGTCGTGGTCACGGACGCCGGCTGGATCACCGACGGCAACCTGCTCGGGACCGGCGGCGGCTGGACCGTCCCGGGACACGACAATCTCGAAATCTTCCGCCGGCTCGCCCGCTGGGCGGCACAATGATCACGCACCCAGACTGAGTCGCAGTCTGGTCACGTTGCCGTCCGCTCCCATCTTTCTTCGCCGACCCGATTTTGGTCGCCGCCTCCAGCCGGGCGCAGCACTTCGCGGACGCGGGCCACGAGTTCGGACGGGCTGAAGGGCTTGACCATGTAGTCCGCCGCGCCGAGTTTCAGACCGGCCACGACGTCTTTGTCGCGGGCGCGGGCGGTGAGCATAATAACCGGGATAAGCCGGGTGCGGGGATTATCCTTGAGGCGACGGAGCACCTCAAAGCCGTCCATCTCCGGCATGAGACCGTCGAGGATGACGAGCGCGGGTTGGGTGGAGTCAACGAGGGCGAGCGCCTTCGCGCCGTCAGTGGCGTGAACCACCGCGTAGCCCGCCTGCTCGAGTTTGAATTCAATCAGTTGCGCCGTCTGCGGCTCGTCTTCAGCTAGCAAGATGGTGGTCATACATTACAGGTGGGAATTTGCTTTCCGGACGCTCCGCGCTTCAGGGAGATTGGCTCTCGGTTCGGGCTTGCTGGCGGTGTTTTTGCGCCTTCATCGACCGCTGACAAGCATCTTCTTGAAGGCTCTTGCATATTCGCGCC
>CAZUUP010000705.1:0-2917 GCA_964623105.1 uncultured Akkermansia sp. | reverse complement strand
CAGCGCCTTGACATCTTCCCCCGCCAGCTCCCCGAGCGAAGACTCCGCCGGCTCCGGTTGCGCCGCAAACCGCAGCGTCAACGCGGGATCCTTCACCGCCACCTCATACGCGCCGCCCCGGTCGGTGTTGTCGAACTGCAACAACGCCGCACCCCCCACCAGGTCAATCTTGCGCGACTCCTTCATCACCTGCTTTTCCGAAGGCGCCGTCACCACCGCCTCGCGCCCGAGGAATTCCCCGCCCATCCGCCGGGCAAATCCCTGACCCACCCGCACGTTCAGGTTCTCATCCTGCCGGTTCAGCACCGACCCCAGCGTGCGATGCATCAACGGCAAAAACGCGGGCCGCACCGGCAGATCGTTCCACGCCGTCGAAGCCGAACTGCTGAACAGCACCACCCGCCCCAGCCCCCACGGCCGCTCCACCACGGCCGGCGTGCCGTCCGCGAACCGGACCACGATCCGCGCCGCTCCCACCTCCTGCGTCTCCTTCGCCTCGGCCGCCTTGTCCCTTCCTGCCTTCCCGGCGGCCACCCCGGGCGCCGGCGCGTTGGTGACCGCCGGTTCCGCCGCCGGCGTCAGTTCAAACGCCCGGAAAAACCGCGCGCTCCCCAGCGTTCCCACCCCGGGATCATTCCACAACGCCGTGATCGGATGATCGTAATTCTTGGTCTGCAACCCGAAGAACTTCTCCTCCTGCCCCGCGTCCCCGCGCGCCTCGCCCAGCGACGCCGGCAAAATCTGATGCTGCTTGAACAACACCGTGTTGTAGAAACCCGCATTGATCTTCGAGCCGGGAAACACCACCAGACCACCCCCGCGCCGCAGGTAATTCTCGATCCCTTTCACCGTCGCCTCGGGGAACTCCGGCACGTTCGCCAGCAACACCACGTCGTAATCATCCAGCCGCGTCTCCGGGAATTCCGCCGCCGGGATGATCGTGCTCTTGATGAAATAATTCTCCAATTCGGCCGCCGGCACCGGCTGCAGCGCGTGCCGCAGGAAGAACGTCTCCGACTCGCGCGGCTCGCTGCCAGGATTGCCATCCACCAGCAGCGCCCGGATTTCACGGATCGCCCGCACCGCCAGCACCCGCTGGTCGTCCCCGCGCAACCGGTCCTCCGGAATCCGCGCCAGCACCGTGTGGAATCCCTCGCTCCGAAACCGCGCGAACACCGACACCCCGCGCGTCGACCCCGCCGGCAGCACCGGAATGTTCACCTCATCGCTCGGCGGCTCGCCATCCACGTGCAACGTCACGCGAACGTCGCGCGCCTCGTGCTTTCCATGATTGCTCACCTGCACCTCGAACCGCAGCGGCCGGTTCGCTGGCGTCAGGCCCGTGACCACCGACAATGCGCTCACCCCGAGATTCCGCTCCTCGCGATCACTGATCAACACCACATGCGCCTGCACCTCTTCCGCACTGCCCGACTGCCCGGCCTTCTTCAGCAATTTCTGCACATCGGCCATCTGCCGCCACCCGTTGGCCTGGCCGTCGGTGAACAGGTAAATCTCCTTCCGGATCGCCAGCCGGTTGCGCAGCGTTTCCAACGCCCGCTCGATCCCCGGGTACACATCACTCGAACGGTCGGACAACTGCGCCTCGCGCACCATCTTCCGCGCCAGGTTCAGGTCATGCGTCGGCTCGCCGATCAGCGGCCGCGCCGTGTCTGACGCCAGGAACACCGCCGCCGCCGACCCCGCCGGCAGCGAGTCAATCGCCTGCTCCGCCGCCTTGCGCGCCTTGTCGAACCGCGTCTGCACCCCGTCGCTCATCCCCATGCTCGCCGAGTTGTCCAGCAGCAGCACCGCCGTCACCTTTGACTGCCCCAGCACCTTGCTCGACGAACTCCGCATCGCCGGCCGCGCCAGCGCCAGCGCGAGCAACAGCAGCAGCAGGCACCGCAGCAACAGCAGCAGCAAATCCTCGATCTGCATCCGCCGCTGGTTCTGCTGCAGGCTCGCCTTGATGAACCGCATCGCCGCCCACACCACCGGCTGGAACTTCCGCTTGTTCAGCAGGTGGATGACGATGGGAATCACCACCGCCCCCGCGCCGAACAGCAAAAATGGATTGAGAAATGACATCGCCGCGAATCAGTGGGAATCCCCGGACCCGACCAGCGTCGCGGCCCGGCAGCTCGTTTTCGGCAGGTGCAGGGAGGAGTTCATCGCGTGGTCGTCTTCATCCGGAACGCCAGGTAACCGCTCAACACCTCATGCAACGGTTGCGCCGTGTTCACCGGCACATAATGGCACTGGTTCCGCTCGCATCCCTCCCGCAGCGTCGTGCGAAACGCCTCCAGTTCCCGCAGGTAGCTCTTCTTGATCTCCTGTGGCCGCGTCAAAATCTTCGGGATTCCCTCCAGCCCATGGAACTCGATCAGCCCGGTGAACGGGAATTCGAGTTCATCCTTGTCCAGCACATGGAACACCACGACCTCGTTCCCGCCGAAACGCAAATGTTGGATGCCCTCCAGGATCTTCTGCTCATCATCAAACAGGTCGCTGATGATGATCACAATTCCCCGCCGCCGGATTTGCACCGCCATGTCGTGCAGCACCACGGCGATGTTCGTCTGCGCCGTGGGATTAAACGCCGCCAGCGTCGTCAGCACCTTGTGAATCATGCTGTGGCTGTTGCTCCGCGGCAGGTAATCCCGCGTCGTCGTGTCAAAGATGTCCAGCGCGATGGCGTCCCGCTGATGCAGGATCACGTAGGAAAGACACGCCGCGATCATCTTCGCGTAGTCGAGCTTCGTGTATTTGCCCGAGCCGTACTTCATCGACTCGCTGCCATCCAGGAGGATGTGCGCGACGTAGTTCGTCTCCTGCTCGTACTGCTTGATGTAGTAACGGGCCGTCCGCCCCAGCACCTTCCAGTCGAGATGCCGCAGGTCGTCGCCAGGGGCAT
>CAZUUP010000704.1:0-2926 GCA_964623105.1 uncultured Akkermansia sp. | reverse complement strand
GTGGTCTGGACGGGCGCGACCAAGCCGCGCGAACTGCCCATCGAGGGCCGGCAGCTCGCGGGGATTCATTTCGCGATGGAATTCCTGCACGGCAATACCAAGGCGTTGCTGGATGGCTCGGCCCCGCCCATCAGTGCGGACGGCAAGGACGTCATCATCATCGGTGGCGGTGACACGGGAACCGACTGCGTCGGGACCTCGATGCGCCATGGTTGCCGCAGCCTGGTGCAGGTGGAAATCCTGCCAAAGCCGCCGTTGGAACGCGCGAAGGACAATCCGTGGCCGGAATGGCCCAAGACTTACAAGCTGGACTATGGCCAGGAGGAGGCGAAGGCCAAGTTTGGCGACGATCCGCGGGTGTATCTCACGACGGCCAAGAAGTTCATCAGCGACGATCAAGGCCGTGTGAAGGCGGTGCATCTGGTGCAGATCAAGTGGGACAAGAACGAGAAGGGGCAGTTCATCCCGGTGGATGTGCCCGGGACCGACCGCATTGTCCCGGCGCAACTGGTGTTGCTGGCGATGGGTTTTCTCGGACCGGAACAGCCGTTGCTCGAGGCCTTGGGCGTCGAGCGTGATCCCCGGAGCAACATCAAGGCGGAGCACGGCAAGTATGCCACCAGCATCCCCAAGGTGTTCGCAGCGGGTGACTGCCGGCGTGGACAGAGCCTGGTGGTGTGGGCGTTTAACGAGGGGCGGGGTGCGGCCCGTGAGTGCGACCGGTTCTTGATGGGAGCGACCGATCTGCCTTGAGGCGGGACCGGGATATGCCCGACGGGGCGGCGGTCCGGCCGCGGGTGAAACCCCGCGCGGCGCGTGCGGTTCGTCGGGATGGCTTGCAGTTCCAGCGTTGGTTGCGTGCGGGTTGGCGAACCCGGAATTCGGAGTTTTTACTATGAGCTTGTTGCCCTTTGCCGCGTTGCCGCCGTATTCCCCACGGCGATTTGTTCCCGCCGTCATTGATTTGGGAGATTGGAGCCAGCTGGCGCCGTTGTTTGACCGGCTGGAGGCCCGTGCCGCAGCGTGCGCGAGCGTCGCAGAGTTGGAGCGGTGGATCATCGACTGGGGTGAATTGAGCGCCGCGCTGGATGAGGAGAGCAGCCGGAGGTACATCGCGATGACGTGCCACACGGACAATCCCGAGGCAGAGAAGGCGTACCTGCATTTCGTCGAGAACATTGATCCGCAGACCAAGCCGCGGCAGTTCCGGTTGTCCGAGCTTTACCTGGCGCAACCGTTGCGCGCGCAACTGCCGAAGGCGCGTTACGAGGTGTTTGATCGCAATTCGCGGCTGCACGTCGAGCTTTACCGGCCCGAAAACGTGGCGCTGGAGACCGAGGAGGCGAAGCTTTCGCAGCAGTATCAAAAGTTGAGCGGATCGCTGACGGTGAATTTCCGGGGTGAGGAGAAGACGCTGGTGCAGATGGGGCGCTATCTCGAGGAGCCGGACCGGGCGCTGCGGCAGGAGGTCTGGGAACTGGTGGCCCGTCGCCGGTTGCAGGAGGCGGAGAAGTTCGAGGAAAATTTCGAGGCGCTGCTGGCGCTGCGCGAGCAGATCGCGCGCAACGCGGGGTTTCCGAACTACCTGGCCTATGCGTTTCGTGCCCGGGGGCGGTTTGATTACACGCCGGAGGATTGCCTGAAGTTCCATGAAGCAATCGAGACGGAGGTGATGCCGGTGTTGCGCAGCCTGCAGGAGGAACGGCGGCAGCGGCTGGGTTTGCCGGCGTTGCGGCCGTGGGATTTGTCGGTGGATCCGCTCAACCGTCCGCCGTTGCGACCGTATGACAGCGTCGAGAAACTGGTGACGGGTTCGCAGCAGATTTTCGACCGGCTCGATGGCTGGCTGGCCGAGGGATTTGCGACCATGGCGCGGCTCAAGCTGCTGGACCTGGCCAATCGCAAGGGCAAGGCGCCGGGGGGGTATCAGACCACGCTCTCGGAGGCCCGCCTGCCGTTCATCTTCATGAACTCGGTCGGGTTGCAACGCGACTTGGAAACCATGCTACACGAGGCGGGGCACGCGTTTCACACGCTGGCGGCGAAGGCGGAGGAGATTTACGCGTATCGCAGCGCGCCCATCGAGTTTTGCGAAGTGGCGTCGATGAGCATGGAGTTGCTCGGGAACGAATTTTTGGAGGTGTTCTACGCTCCTGCCGAGGCCAATCGCGCCCGGCGCACGCATCTGGAGGGCATTGTGAACGGTTTTCCGTGGATTGCCACGGTGGATGCGTTCCAGCACTGGATCTACAGTCATCCCGGGCACACGCGGGCGGAACGGACCGCGGCCTGGCTGCGGATCATGGACCGGTTTGGCGGGACGACTGACTGGAGCGGTTACGAGGCGGCGCGGGCGAATCTGTGGCATCGGCAGCTCCACATTTTCATCCATCCTTTCTATTACGTGGAATACGGGATTGCCCAGTTGGGCGCCCTCCAAGTGTGGGCGAACTCGAAACGGGACAAGGCGAAGGCGTTGGCGGATTACCAGCAGGGGCTGGCGTTGGGCGGGTCGCGTCCGTTGCCGGAATTGTTTGCGGCGGCGGGGTGTCAGTTGGAGTTCAGCCGCAAGACGGTGAAGCCGCTGGTGGAGTTGCTTAAGGCGGAGTTGGCGAAGGTGGCGTCGTGAGGGATGGCGGGCGGGGTGGTGGGAAACGGGCTGTCGTTGAGAGCGGGTGTGCGCTGGCTCGCGGGGCGAGGGGGATGGGCTTGGCGGGTCGGATGTCGCGGGTTGGCGACGGCGACGAGTCGCTTTGGGAAAGCGGCGACGAGTCACCGCAGTCCATAGGGGGCGTGGACAGAGGGCGGTTCGGCGTGGAACGAGCCAGGAGGCCGGAAGTATTTCACGGCCCTCCGACAGGCGGACGCTCCAGCGGCGTGAACGCCGCGCTCCGGGGCGCGGCACATCATTTGGAGTGCGGTGACT
>CAZUUP010000703.1:0-2926 GCA_964623105.1 uncultured Akkermansia sp. | reverse complement strand
ACACGGCGACTTTGCAGGTTTTCAACCTGTTTGAGAAACCGAAGGGAAAGACGCCGGCGAAGTCTCCGGCCAAGCCGGCGAAGAAGGTGTAGGCAGCGGACGGTGCTGGTTTGGGCGGGATCGCTTCCAAGCGCCAATCCTTCGGGTGCGAAGTGCAGGCGTTCGGGGAGCGGGTGGCGGCCTTCGGGAAGCCGTTGCGCACGTGCGCGGGCCGAGTTTCTGCGGGTGGCGCGGGAGGTCGTGCGGGCGGTGCCGCCGACAGTTCAGCGGCTCTGCGTCAAGGCCCGTTGGAGGAGATTCTCGGTGATGCGTTGCACGCGTTGGTCGGGTCCGTGCGGGCGGCTCCAGTGGGACCAGGGGAGAATGTGGCCGGGTGGGGACGAGAGTCCCTGCGCCCAGAAGATGGTGGCGGCATTGAAGACGAAATTCCTTTTTGGCCCCGGATAGATGGTCGCAGTCCAGTGGGCAGGCGTGACGCCGCCGCGCCAGACCAGTCCTTCGGCGATGACTTCGAGGCCGGGCAGTTTGGCGGGGGCGCCGTGATGTTCCCAGCCGACGAGACCAGGGATGGCGTCGCCGCGTTTCATGCCGGTGCCCGCGAAAATCCAATGGTCGGGCCGGGTGCAAGTCCAGTCACCGCCGCCATTGAAGGGAACGATGCTGCGGGCGCCGATGATAAGGCTTTCGTCGGGTCCGGTGCGGCGCCACTGGTCGGTGAAGACATTTTTCTGCTCGTTGACCTCCGCGTCGGTCAGGCCTCCGTAAATGCCGGTGCGGGTGAGGATGCGGTTGGCCCGCCCGTCGGCGGAGGGTGAAAAGGGGGTGACGCCGAAGACGGAGTTGCCGCAGAGCCAGAGGACGTTGCTGCCGTCGGCGATGGCGCTTTTGACTGCGTCGTATTGGCGGACATCCCAGTATTCGTCGTGACCCACGCTGAGCAGGGTGTTGCAGCGGGTGATTTGCGCGGGATCGAGGCAGTCGCTGTTGGAGCAATAGGTGACGTCGTAGCCGTGCTCTTCCAACCAGTAGGCGAGGGGGAATTCCCAGAGGAGGAATTCGCCGGAGCCGACCGAGAGGGGATGGTCGAAAATCTGCGAGTATTTCCCATAAGGGCGATCAAAGCTGACGCTAAGGTCCACCGCGTGCGCTCCGCGAGGGTCGGTGTAGAGGGAATATTTGTCGGGCCAAGGGTTGTAGGCCTGCCAGGTATTGTCACTGCATTGGAAGAGCACATCGGCGCGCCGGGTGTCGCGGACAATGAAGATCACGTAGCTCTGCCAGTAGGGTTTGTCCGGGCTGTCGGGCACAGTGTTGAGGCGGCCGAGGTAAACCCCGCTGCGCCAGTCGGCGGGGATTTTCAGGGTGACACTCGGTTCCCAGCGGCATTCGCGAAGCCGACGTTCGCCCACGGGCGGGTCGGGTTGGGTTTTTCCGGGGAAGGGGCCGAGAGTGGTCATCAGGCGGGCACCGCGTCCGCCGTAGTACCCAAGGCGGAAGATTTCGAGGGTGAACGGTTGCGCCGGTTTGGTGCTGACCATGACTTCAATGGGGTCACCGGCGAGGACCGATTGTTTTGAGCAGTAGCCCTCGATGAATGGCGAGCGGAAACCCTTCGAACTGTCGAGGCGCACGCGGGTGAGTTGCCAGTCGCGGGTACCTTCGCGTTCGTTTTCGCGGCGGATCAGGGAGGACGAAGCGGTTTTCGAGCCGGCAGCGGGGGAGGTGGTCTGGCAGCCGACGGTGCTGGCGGCGAGGGCTCCGGCCGCGCCGGTCTGAAGGAACTGGCGGCGATTGACAGCGGGTTTGCTCATGGAGGAAGGGGTTCGGCTGGGTTTTGGGAACGGAGAAGGAATAGCCGGGCAGGTGGGATTTGTCAGCTTAAAGTGGTGCCGGTTAGAAAGATCTGGGTGTGGCGGGATGGGAATTGTGCGTGTCGCGGGTCGGCGAATCCGATGGGCTGACGGGATGGGGGTGGCAGGCCACCGGCCGGGGAAGTGGTGGTGAATAACGTTCGGCGTTGGGGAGGTCAGAATTGGTGCGCGCGGATCCTTGCGGTGGCCATGGCGCGCAACTGGTTTGGTCGGTTTTAATCTCTATGAAGCACATGACAAGTCGTTGCCCGGGGCCGCTTTCGCGACGGAGTTTCCTGCAGGCCGGTGCGCTGGCCGCGGGCGGGCTCGGTTTGGATTTGGGCTTCAGCGACCTGTTGCGCTTGCGGGCGATGGCGAAGGAAGCGGGTGGCCGGTCGCCGGATACGGCCGTGATTCTGGTGTGGCTTCCGGGCGGCGCGCCGCACATGGAAACCTACGACATGAAGCCCGACGCGCCGCGGGAGTATCGCGGGGTGTTCTCGCCCATCAAGACCAACGTGCCGGGGATCGAGGTCTGCGAGTTGCTGCCATTGCATGCCAGATGCGCCGACAAGTACGCGATCATCCGCTCCATTGCGCACGAGTTCGCCGACCACGGTGGCGGGCACAAGCGCTTTCTTACGGGTTACAATCCAAAGGAGCCAACCGGGTTTGTGAATGACAACCCGTGCGTCGGTTCGGTCGTGGCCAAGCTGCGGGAACACGTGAAGACCGGGCTTCCCAATTACATCGCGGAGGTGGATGGCGGCAGGCAGGGCGTGGATACGTTCAGCTTTGGCGCGGCGTATCTGGGCTCGGGCACAACGCCGTTCATGGTCGTGGGTGACCCGAGCGCGCCCGATTTCAAGGTCCAGAATCTCGGCGTGACGCCGGACATGGCCGGCCGGTTGGGCGACCGCGCCCATCTGCTCACGGGGTTGGATCGCCTGCGCCGCGACGTGGACCGAAGCGGGCTGATGGAAACAATGGACCGGTTCAGCCAGCAGGCGTACGAGATTCTCACGTCGCCCCGGGCGCGCGAAGCTTTCGATCTTTCCCGGGAACCGCAGAAACTG
>CAZUUP010000702.1:0-2928 GCA_964623105.1 uncultured Akkermansia sp. | reverse complement strand
ACAACGCCATCAACTCATCCACCTTCGCCACGATCCGCTTCTGCTCGGCGAGGGGTGGCGTCGGAACTGGAAGCGAGTCTAGGTCGCCTCTGCCAAGATTGTTAATTCCGATGCCTCGTCCTGCCGCTGTGACCCATGAGGTGTATTGAGGCGACTGGAAATATCGCGCCAGCACTTCATCGGGGATTCTGCTCTTGTTTCGGATGATGCCGCAGAACGCTCCGAACGCGCCCTTAAACTCCGTCACGATTGGTGCCGCCTTGCCGACAAGTTTTTTGCTACCGCTCGACATCGCAATGAGGATGTCACCACGTCGAACGAACTGTTCATCCCGGATGTTGTCGCGCGGGACATAGACGAGGCCATCGAAGTTGATTCCGTTGCCGATGTTGTTTGCACGGAGCACTGGAAAGGAACCTTCGACGGGACTGTCGCTGGCATCGTTCTTTTTATACGAGACACCGCGAATCACATCGAACACTTCGCTGCCTCGTTGCCATTTCCACGATGACGGAATGGCTGGAAGCGTGGGCGCGCCCTCCACTGCCCATTCCTCGGGCATGGGCTGGTTCCTTTCTTCTGCCGAGAATGCGCCGCTGAATGCGGACCACATTATCAGCTCGCGCATTTTCTCCACCGCCTCGGGCGCGTCGGCGAACTGGTCGAACTTCTCGAAAAACGTTTCCAGCTTCATTCAGCAGTCCCGGCGGTGGTGGTTTCCCGAATCCCAACGGGATTCCGTCCTTCAGCCCAGGGTTGCGAGGCACGAGCTACCCTGGGAACACGGCCCCCACGCATCCAACCCCAACGGGGTTGCGGCATTCGAGCGACGGCAGACGCAACCCCGTTGGGGGAATGGCGCTTACTTAAGGCCTAAAACTTTCTTGCTGAGGCGCTTGCGACGGGCGGGTCCGGGGACGGTCGCAAACAGTTCTGCGCGGCTCAGCCGTTGCATTTCCCGGAGGATGGCCTGCGCGCGCCGCCAGTTGGTGATCGCCGCCTTGAGCCACTCGTATTGCTCCCGGGACAGCGCGACGCACACGGTTTTGGCCTTCACCTTGCGGGTCCACGGGTAGCTGGCCCCGCCTGTCCCCGGGGCGCGCGCCTGCACGGACCCCGCGCTGATCCAGCCCAACCGGCCCAGTTCGGCGCACAACTGGCGGTAGCGGCGCTGGCGGGCCGGGTCGGGAGCAGCCGTGGCGGCGGAGGCGGGGGCGGGGGCGGACGGTGTTTTTTTTCGCATGGCGGGAGAATAAGGCGGGCCCGGCCGCCGTCAATAACAAGGTATATATACCTTTCTATGCACACACCCTTCTTTCCCGCCCTGCGCCACTGTCTGGCCCCCATGGGGTCCCGCGTCCACGCCGCCAGCCGCGGGCTGGCCCAGGCCACGCTGGCCCAGATCGAGGACCGCCTGGGTCCCGGCCTGGGGGCCGGTGTCCTGGTCAAGCCGGCCACCAAGGACCACAGCCGGGACCGCATCTACAGCCTGCACCGCACCTTCTGGGGCTGGATCTGGCAGGTCCTGCAGGGCAACACCGCCTGCCGCGAGGTGGTCCGGCAGGTGCAGGCCCTCTTTGCCCTCCACGAGCGCGGGGACGTGGATGAATGCACCAAGGCCTACTGCACGGCCCGCAGCAAGCTGCCCGCCGCCCTGCTGGAACGGGCCCTGACGGCCAGCGCCCGCAGCGCCGAAGCCGCCGCCGCCCCGCTGACCCTGCTGCGGGGCCGGCCGGTGAAAATCGTCGATGGCACCGCGGTGCGGCTGCCGGACACCCCCGCCAACCGCCAGGCCTTTCCGCCGCCCCAAAACCAGTTCCCCAAGCCCGTCTTTCCCCTGCTCAAACTGCTGGCGCTCTTCTCGGCCGCCAGCGGCGCGATCCTGGCCCGCGCGGTCGGGGCCGGGCAGCCCAGCGAACTGCGCCTGCTGCTGGACTTGCACGCCGCCCTGTGCCCCGGCGACGTGCTGGTCGGGGACCGCCATTTCGGCTGTTACGTGCTGGCCGCCTGGTTGCAGGCCCGCAAGGTGGACCTGCTGGCGCGCCTGGCCGCCGGCGCGCGCCGGGTGGACTTCCGCCAGGCACTGCGCCGGCTGGGGCCGCAGGACGGGCTGTTCGTGTGGACCAAGCCCAAGGCGGCGTCGCCGCTGTTGCCCGCCGGCGAATGGGCCGCCCTGCCGGACGAACTGACCGTGCGCATCGTGCGGGCGCGCGTGGCCCAGCGGGGCTTCCGCGTGCAATTGGTGACGGTGGTCACGACCCTGCTGGACGCCGAGCTGTATCCGGCGGCGGAGATTTTCGCCGCCTATGCCCGGCGCTGGCGGCTGGAGACGTGCTTCAACGATCTGAAGACCACCCTGGGCATGGAACAGTTGAGCTGCCGCAGTCCACAGGGGGTGGCAAAGGAACTGCTGATCTTTCTCACGGCGCACAATCTCCTGCGCTGGCTGATGGCCGGGGCGGCGCAGCAGGGTGACGTGCCGACGGACCGGATCAGCTTCAAGGGGACGCTGGACGCGTTCCGGCAGTGGACCGTGGCGCTGGTGCAGGTGCGCGGGAAGGCGCGCAAACGCCGGCAGGCGGTGTTGTGGCGGCAGTTCCAGGCGGCGCTGGTGGCCGATCTGGTGCCCGCACGGCCCGGCCGGTCGGAACCGCGCGCGATCAAGCGCCCCCGCAAGTATCCGGCGCTCACGAAACCACGAAAACAGTATCAGGACCGTTGGAGCCGCACCGAACGCCGCCGCCGTGCCAATGCAAAAAAGGCCGCCCTTAAGTAAGCGCCATTCGCCTCATGGGAGGGCATGTGGAGCGAGCAAGCGCCACGAAACATCCATTGCCAAACGATTGCGTTGATGCGTTCGTCACTGATCCGCCTTACTACGACGCCATTCCATACGCGGACCTTTCTGATTTCTTCATCGTGTGGCTC
>CAZUUP010000701.1:0-2941 GCA_964623105.1 uncultured Akkermansia sp. | reverse complement strand
GGGGGCGACGGTGGCGCTGCCGACGGGGACGCACAGTTTTGGCAGTGCGCTGAGCCTGACGGGGACGGGCAACCTGGCATTGAACGGCGGGACGCTGAACCTGGGCGGGCCCTTCACGTTCGGGGCGACCAATCCGCTGTTGGCGCTGAGCAGCGGGACGCTGACGAGCGCGAGCACGATCACGAACGACCAGTCGTTTGCGTGGTCGGGCGGGACGATCACGGGGTCGGGGTCGCTGACGACCAACGGAGCGGTGTCGGTGACGGGGACGGGGGCGACGCTCGATGGCAAGACGTGGAACAACTTTGGGACGCTGACGATCGGCCCGGGCACTGACCGGCTGAACCTGTCGAACAGCTCGGTGGTGAACAACCGGCCTGGGGCGGTGGTGGTGTTCTCGGGCACGGCCGCGAACCCGTTCGTGCACTCCGTGTGTTCGACGGCGCACCAGTTGAACAATGAGGGCACGATCCACAAGACCTCGGCGGCGAGGCAGACGCTGTTGAATGCGGGCACCTATGCGCAACTGGCGGGGGCGACGAATCTGACGGGAGTGCAAAGGGAGGCGTTGCAGTTGACGGCGGGAATCGCTGCGATACTGGGGCACAACTACACGTGCTGGCTGCGTTTCAAAGGGGGGAAGGGGATTGCGACGACGGCGGGCGTGTTGCTGGCGCTGGTGCCGCTGGCGCTGGGAATTCTGCTCGCCGGTTGGGGGGTGGTGTTTGCGGCGAGCCGGTATGTGTCGCTGGCGTCGATTGCGGCGGCCGCCGCGCTGCCGCTGGTGGTGTGGTTTACCGGGGGGAGTCCGGTGCTGACCGGCATCACGGGGGCGATCGGGGCGCTGGCGATTTACAAGCACAAGGCAAATTTAAAGCGGCTGCTGGCAGGCACCGAGAATCGTTTCGGTGCCAAGAAACCTCCGGCCGACCCTTCTGTCCCGTCATGAAAATCACTGTTCTGGGCGCAGGCGCGTGGGGAACTGCGCTGGCCCGTTTGCTGCAACAAAACCACCACGATGTCACATTGTGGGGGCATCATCCGGAATCCCTGACGGAGATCCAGCGCAGCGGGCGTAACGAGCGTTATCTGCCGGGGATCGAATTGCCACGGGGGCTGCGGTTTGATCCGGACTTGGAACGCGCGGCGGCGGGGAGGGAGTTGCTGGTGGTGGCGGTGCCCTCCAAGGCATTCCGGACCGTGACGGGACATTTGGGCAGGTTCCGGGGCATTGCGGTGAGTGTGACGAAGGGCATCGAGTTCGATACGGGGTTGACGATGTGCGGGGTGTTGGCACAAACCATGCCCGGGGCACGCCATGCGGCATTGTCGGGTCCCAGCCTGGCGTTGGAGGTTTCGCGGGATATTCCGACGGCAATCGTGGCGGCGTGTGGTGATCCGGCGGTGGCGGCGATGTTGCAGAAGCTGTTTCACCGGCCGGCGTTCCGGGTTTATTCGAGCACGGACGTGCTGGGGGTGGAGTTTGGCGGGGCATTGAAGAATGTGATTGCGATCGCGGCCGGCGTGGGAGACGGAATGCGCTTTGGCGACAACAGCAAGGCGGCACTGATGACACGGGCGATCGTGGAAATCCGGCGGTTGGGCGTGGCGTGCGGAGCGCAGGCGGAAACGTTTGCGGGACTGAGCGGGCTGGGAGATCTGGCGGTAACCTGCTTTTCCAAATTGAGCCGCAACCGGGCGTTTGGAGAGCGGTTGGGGCGCGGGGAAAAGATTGGCGACATCCTGTTCAGCCTAACGGCGGTGGCGGAGGGGTATCACACGGCATGTTCGGCGCATCAACTGGCGCAAAGATTGGGCATCACTGCCCCGATCATCAGCGAGGTGTACGCAATGCTCTACGATGGCAAGGACGCGGGGCAGGCGTTGCGCGATTTGCTGAACCGGGATTTGAAAGCGGAAAGCTGAGTCGGCGCGCGGGAGCCTGCCTGTCCCGGACGAGGCAACGGAATTGACCGCAAGAATTCAAAGAGACGATCGCGAAAAGCATTGTGTCCCGTCGGGAAGGGAAGGATTTATCGCTGGCAGAGACGGATAGGGGATCGGGCTGGATGATGTTTCGTGGCAAGCGGGAGCGCTTGGGAGTTTGCCCGCGAGGTGACTCGCTCCGGATTCGGCGGGCTCAGTCGGAGGTGGGGTCGGGGAGGCGGCGAGTCGGCGGTGCGATGGCGCCGCCGAAGGTTTCGCGGAGGATTTTTTCCCGGAAAGCGAAGATTCGTTTGAGGTCCTTGCGAACGAAGAGCCGGTCGATGAGACGTCCGCCCAGCACGGAATAGGTGACGATATCCTTGGCAAGGGTGCCGCCATCCCATTCCTCGAAGCGATGTTCGTGGGACCAATATCGATAGGGGCCGCGGAGTTGGCGATCCACGAAGCGATGGGGTGGTTCCCACGCGGTGATCTCGGTGCGCCAGCCGAAGGGGATGCCATGGAGGCGAAGGCGGTAATCGATAAGCGCCCCGGGGCGCATCGTGATGGGTTGGGGGGTGACGATGGAGAAGTGAAGCCAGTCCGGGGTAAGGCGTTGGAGGTTTCCCGGATCACTGAAAAAAGGAAAGACTTCGTCCGGCTTCAGGCGGAGCCAGGTGTGCGACTTGAACTTCAGGCAATTCATCCGATGGCAACCATGACGCGGTGGCGGAGAATGTCGAGACTGGCCCGCAGCGAGCGGCGGGCATGGTGGCGCGCCACGGGCGGGAGAGAGTGCCGTCGGCCGATCAGGGTTTGGGCCACCGCAGGTGCTCGTGGAGGAAGTCGTAGGTACTAACGCCGTGGATGCTGTGGGGTCCGTTGAAGTATTCGATCGTGGCGAGGGTGGGAAGGCCGAGGAAGGTGTAGTGGCGTTTCACTTTGGAGAATTCGTAGGCAACCCACTCGTCGGGAGCGACGCCGTCGTGGTGACCGCGTTCGACCATGAAGGGAC
>CAZUUP010000700.1:0-2943 GCA_964623105.1 uncultured Akkermansia sp. | reverse complement strand
CATGAGCAAATACCCCGCCATCAGTCGCGCAGAGTTGTTGCGGGCGCTGCGCGACGCGCCTGCTGGGGGGAGCGTGCCGGCGGGGTTGCTTGGGTTCGAGCGCCGCGCGCCGGAGGAGCGGGTGAGGGAAACCGTGGAGGAAATTGAACGGGCGGCTCCGGAACCGAGTGCGCCCGAGATGCCGCCCGCGGCCGCGCCGGTGCGCCGCGATTATCCGAAACCGAAACCCGGGGAACGACGATTGCGTTTCCTCCTGCCCGTGCAGGCCGAGAAGCTCGCGCCGGAACCGTTGCGCCCGGAGGACCAGGTGCCGCCCCTGCCGGAGGACGCGTTGCATCAGCCGGTGTGGCGTGCGGGGCCGGTGCAGCCGTTGGTGCCGTGGGGGCGGCTGGCGCGGTTTTTGCATGAGCGGCTCGGGCGCGTGGTGCCGGGCCGGCGGCTGGATCTCGTGCGGTTGAGCCGGTGGGTGGCGCGGGGCGTGCCGCTGCGCGCGCTGCCGTATCGGGTGCGGCAGGTCTGGGCGCCGACGGCCTGCGTGTTGTGGGATACGAGCCACGAGATGGAACCGTATTGCCCGGATGTCCAGGTCGCCGTGGCGCGGTTGCGGCGCGAGCGGGGCCGGCAGGGGTTGCTGGTGAAGGAGTGCAAAGGGCCGCCGGACGACGTTGGTGAGCTGCGCGATCCGCAGGTGCAGTACGACCTGCTTGGCAAGATCGATCCGCGCCGGAGCTGGCCGGGGTTGCGCGAGCGGTGTCCGGTGCTGTTGTTTTCCGCGCTGGGGCATTTGCAGAATGATCCCGGGATTGCCGGGCAGTGGGCCGCGCTCGGGCGTGCGCTGGCTCATGCGGATCACCCGCTGACCGTGCTCACGCCGTGCCCGCGCCGGCTGGCGTTGGGCGGCGAGCCGGTCTGGCCGCTGGCGGTGTGGGACCGGCGGGCGCGATTGCCGCGGCGGATGGCGGCGCCGAGACTGTTGCCGGGAGGCGACGTGGTCGGGCACGTCCGGCGGGCGGGGGGGGAGTTGGTCGAACGGTTGCTGGACCTGCTGTCGCCCGCGTATCTCGTCACGCCGGGGTTGTTGCGCGCGGTGCGGCTGCTGCTCGGGGCGGAGGCCGACGCGGGGATCGAGCACGAGGCGTGGAATCATCCCGCGACGACCGGGGCGACCTCGATCCGCTATTTCAATCTGGTGCCCGGCCCGGACTACCAGGCGCGGCTGGCGCGGCTCGCGGCGGCGGCGCGGGAGCCGGCGACGCGGCGGCTGGTCGAGCGTGTGCAGGAGGTGATTCACGAGCACCAAACGCGAATCTGCTGCGCGGTGGTGGCGGATGGCGCGCAACTGCGGTGCCGCCTCACTGCGGCCGGGGACCGGCGGCTGCCCGGCGAGCTGCACGCTCGATTGCGCCAGACCGTGCAGTTGTTGCGCGAGCTGGCGGAGGCACCGGGTTCCGCGGCGGGACGCGCGACCGGACTGGCGGCTTATTTTGTGGAATGGGTCGAAGCGGCGTTGACGCCGGAAATGCTGGCGGAGGAAGCGGTCCGCGCGCTGGTGGCCGAGGGGCTGGCGCTGGCGCGGACGTTTCTCGGGCAGGTGGCAGCGGTGTGGCCGACGGGACTGGATGTCGCGGCGGCGCTGGCGGAGTTGCGACGGCACGCGGAGCGGACGGGCGGCGCGCCGGTGGCGGTGTGGCGGCTGGGACTTGCGGACGGCGCGCTGGTGGCGGATGCGGAGAAGTTTGCGGTCGGCGGGCCCGGTGTGCCGCTCGGGACGCTGCGGGTGGCGGGCGAGTTGGTGCATCTGACGGCGGAGCGGACGGATGCCGTGGAGCGACGGACCGAGAGCCGCGAGCTGGGCGGCGACTTGCTGCGCGCACCGCTCGCCCCGGCGGCGGGCCTGCGGGCGTGCGTGGTGGAGTCGCAGCACGAGCGGCTGCGGCTGGCGGCGCGGGTGCGGCCGGCGTGGGCGCGGCGGATGTGGTTTGACCGCGCAGGCGTGGGGGCGGAGGCGGAACTGGACGGGGCGCGCGCGGTGTTTCGCTGGGAGCCGCCGGTGCTCAAAACAGTCCTGGCTGGAGAAGAGAGCGTTTCGAGTTTGGGGCGGTGGGTGGCGCGGGAGCGGCCCGCGTGGGCGGCGCGGCTGTGGGCGGATGACTGCGGCGTGGCGGCGGAGTTTGTCATCGGGCGCGTGCCATTCGGGTTGCGCTGGGTGCCGGCGGGGCGGTTTGTGATGGGGTCACCACAGGATGAACCGGGACGGTGGGAGGACGAGGGGCCGCAGCATGAGGTGACGATTTCGCGCGGGTTCTGGCTGGGCGAAACGCCGGTGACGCAGGCGCAGTGGCGCGCGGTGGTCGAGGCGGCGCGCGCGCGGCCCGAGTTGTGGCGACGCGTGTTTGCCGGAAAGGAGCAAGGGATCGAGTCGGCCCCGAGTTATTTCCACGGCCCGGATACGTTGCCGGTCGAGCAGGTGAGCTGGCATGACTCCACGGCCTTCTGTCAGTTGCTCGCGGGTCTGGTGCCGGACGGGCCGGGCTTCCGCCTGCCCACGGAGGCGCAGTGGGAGTATGCGTGTCGGGCGGGGACGACGGCGGCGCTTTACACTGGCGACATCACGATCAAGGGCGAGCACAACGCGCCGGAATTGGATGCGATTGCGTGGTATGGCGGGAACAGCGGGCAGGGATTGGAAGTGAAGAATCCGGTTGGCAGCAAAGACTGGGCGGATAAACAGTATCGCGATGACACCCAGGCGGGCACGCATCGGGTGGCGTTGAAGGCTGCGAATCCGTGGGGATTTTATGACCTGTTGGGAAACGTGTGGGAATGGTGTCGGGATGGCCAACGTAAGTATGGCGAAGAACCGGAGCGTGATCCGGTCGGGGCTGCGACGGAGAGCGCCAACCGCGTCATCCGCGGCGGCGGCTGGAACTACCACGCGCGGGT
>CAZUUP010000699.1:0-2949 GCA_964623105.1 uncultured Akkermansia sp. | reverse complement strand
TCGCGGAGCAGGTAGCGATCGAGGAGACGCATGCGGGGAAGCTCAAAGCTCAAAGCTCAAAGCTCAAAGCTCAAAGTTCAAAGTTCAAAGTTCAAAGTTCAAAGTTCGGAGATCAAAGTTCGAGGGGAGGGTGGTGGGGGAATTTGGGGCGGGGGGGTGGGCTCGACATCGGAATGTCGAGGTACGCGGGAGGAGGCTCGACATTGGAATGTCGAGGTACGTGGGAAAGGGGCTCGACATCGGAATGTCGAGGTACGCGGGAGGGGGTTCGACATCGGAATGTCGAGGTTCGGGCGGGGCGAATGACGGGGGGTTAAGCGGGGACGAGGCGGCCGTCGGACTCGATGCGGTAGCGGGTGCCGCGCCAGGTGACGTGGTTGCCGAGGAAGGCGAGGGACCAGATGAGGACTTGGAGGAGGTCTTTGAGCGGGGCGAGGAGGGCGGGTGAGTTGTCGGGTGCGGGTGCGGCGAGGCGGTTGAGGAGGACGCGGGCGGAGATGATGCGGAAGGTGAGGCAGAGGGCAGTGCCGAGGAGGGGGTGGGCGAGCGCGGTGGGAGTGGTGGCGGCGGCGGTGGCGAGCCAGAGGAGAGGCCAGAGGGTGGCGTTGCTGAGGATGCTGAAGAAGTAGGGCAGAGGCTGGCAGATGCGGATGGTGCGAGCCCAGCGGAGTTGGTGGGACCAGACTTCGGAGGCGGTCATGGGACCGGACCAGCATTCGACAACGACGGGGCAGAGGGCAAGGAGGTGGCCCTGGCGGGCGATGCGATTGCCGAGTTGGTAATCGTCGGCGAGGTGGTTGACGAGGGATGTGAAGCCGCCGATTTGGTGGAGTTGCTCGCGGCGGGTGAGCATGACGGCACCGAGGGCGAAGTTCATGGGCTGGAGGGTCAGGGATTGGGTGACCTGGCTCCAGAAGTCGGCGTTGACGGCGACGGATTCCCAATGCATCGCGAGATTGGCGGGGTTGGCGAGGCGGTAGAAGCAGTTGACAAGGCCGACGTTGGGTTGGGCCAGGGGTTGGGTGGCTTGGGCGAGGAAGTCGGGCGGGACGCGAACGTCAGCGTCGCTGACGGCAAGGACGGAGTGGCGGGCGAGGCGTTCGAGCTGGATGAGAGAGGAGACCTTGGCGTTGGCACCGAGGGATTGGGAGCAGATGACGAGTTGGGCGTCGAGTTTTGGAAAACGGCCGAGGAGTTCGCGCACAAGGGCGCAGACGGGATCGGCGGGATTGGCGACGCCAAAGAGGATTTGAACGGGGGCGGGGTAATCTTGGGTGAGCCAACTGGTGAGGCAGGCGGCGGTTTCGGTGTCGCAGCCTTTGAGCGGCTTGAGGAGGGTGACGGGGGGAGGGTTGGCGGGAACGGGCCGGCGTTGGTGAAGGGGGAAGCGGAGGGCGGCGAGGAATTGCCAGAATCCGATCAGGAGGCTCAGGAGGGCCAGGCTGGCGAGGGTCCAGAGCAGCATGGTGGCAGGAGAATGGGCGGGCGAGGTTTGGTCCCGGGTGCCGGCTCAGACTTGTTCGGCGGAGACGACGCGGAGGACTTCCTCGATGGGGACCTGGCCTTTGGCGACGCGGCGCAGGCCGGCCATCCACAGGGTGAGCATGCCGCGATCGGAGGCGATTTTTTGGAGGGCGCGGTTGGGGAGTTTTTGAAGGACGGATTCGCGGAAGACCTCGTCCACGACGAGAAGTTCCGTGAGGGAGGTGCGGCCGCTGAATCCGGTGTCGAGGCATTCGGAGCAGCCGGTGCCGCGGCGGAACTGGGCGGCGGCGACGAAGTCTTCGGGGAGGGTTTTGAGGATGGATTCGTCGGGGGTGTAGGGTTGGGAACAGAAGGAGCAATTTTTGCGGACGAGGCGGACGCCCATGACGCCGATGATGCTGGAGGCGAGGAGGAAGGGTTCGATCTCCATGTTGATGAGGCGGGCGAAGATGCCGGCGGTGGTGCCGGAGTGGATGGTGCTGATGACGAGGTGGCCGGTGAGACCGGCCTGGACGGCGATGGCGGCGGTCTCGGGGTCGCGAATCTCGCCGACCATGATGACCTGGGGGTCCTGGCGCATGAGGGAGCGGAGGGCGCGCGGGTAGGTGAATTCCATGGCGTTGTTGACCTGGGCCTGGCTGACCATGGGGAGGTGGAATTCGACGGGGTCCTCGACGGTGGCAATGCTGATGCTGGGGCCGTGTTTTTTGACGAGGTAGAAGAGGGAGGCGTAGATGGCGGTGGTTTTGCCGGAGCCGGTGGGGCCGGTGAGGAGGATGAGTCCGCTGGGGCGTTTGAGGAGCTGGATGAAGCCGTCGAGGGTGTCGTCATCGAAGCCGAGACCGGCGAGGTCGAAGGAGCGGTTGCGGGGGTCGAAGATGCGGATGACGATTTTTTCGCCGCGGACGGTGGGGAAGATGGAGACGCGGAGTTCGACGCCGCCGATTTCGGGAATGGCGGCGGCGTGGCCTTCCTGGGGGACCCCGCTCTGGTAAGAGACCAGGTTGGCCATGATTTTGAGGCGGCCGGAGATTTTGTCGCCGAGGTCGAGGGGGAGGTGGATGAGTTCGTTGAGGACGCCGCTGAGGCGGATGCGGACGACAAGGGTGCTTTCCCAAGGTTCGATGTGGATGTCGCTGGCGCCGGCTTTGACGGAGTCGATGAGGAGGTAGTTGACGAGGGTGCCGATTTCGATGTTGGCGTCGTCACTGATCGACTGGAGGTAGCGGGCGGTGAGACTCATTTGGGAAAGCTCAAAGCTTAAGGCTCGAATTTCAGAGTTTGGAGTTCGATGTTTTGGGGGTGAGGGAAGGGGTGGGGGGACAAGGGGCGGAGCGGCGGAGGGAGCGCGCCGGTTTGGGGAGACCGGCGCGCGCCGGGGGTAGGGAGGGGATCAACCGCCGACTTCAGCGCGGGCTTCGGCAGCGAGGGCGGTGCTGAGGTAGCGTTCGCCGGTGGAGCAAG
>CAZUUP010000698.1:0-2968 GCA_964623105.1 uncultured Akkermansia sp. | reverse complement strand
TCACGCGATTTACTGGGCGTCGTTTGGCCTGGAAAAGTGCATCGTCTACCCGGCGCGCACCAATGACATCATCACCCTGCGCCGGGTGATCTACCAGTCGATGCAACTGGCGTTTCAGCGGGGCCGGTTGGTCGAGGTGAACCTGGACGAACTGGACAAGCGTTTTCAGTTCGGTCCCAACATCGACGTCATTCCGAAGGCCAACCTGGCGTATGAACAGATGATGGCCGAGGACGCCGTAAACCGGGACCACATCAGCAACGGACATCGCAATTTTGTCATCCAGGCCATCACGGCGTTGTATACCCACAACCGGGAGGCCGATGCACGGAAGTGGCTCGAGTATCTGGCGGCGAAGTATCCGGATTTTCTGCGGCAGCAGTATCCGCATGCGGTCAAGGCGGGGTTGAACCTGGACGAGTTTGTGCTGCCGCGGGTGGCGGAGATGATGGATGGAGGGAAGGACAAGACGCAAACCCTGCTGGAGGGATTTCTGTCCCGTTCGTTTTACAGTTTGTCCATCGACGAAGATGACGAGGCGGTTTCCCTCGAACGGATGGCGCGCAAAGTCTGGTTGCGGTATCAGGACAAGACGCAGGGCAGTGATCCGGGGCGGGTGGACCTGCCGCCCTACGACGAGATCAAGCGGACGGTGTTGAACCGGATGCTCGACCCGCGGGCCGGGGGTGGTTCGCTGCTGGTGGCGCGTTTGCGGACGAAACTTGGCCTGCCCGCGCCCACGAATCCGGCGGCAACGAATCTGCCGCCGGCGGGGATCAAGGCACCGCTGCCGTCCGGGCAGACCAACGTTGCTGCGGGGGCGACGAATCAAGCTCCGGCGACGCCGAAGAAGTGACGGGTACCGCTGTTAGAAACCAAGAGGAGAGAATGCACTGGCCGGTGGCCGGGGTGGGGCGTACGGTCGTTCCACGAAACATGGCTGCAACCAATCCGGTGGAACAATTTCTGAACGCGTTCGACGCGAGCGTGGTGGAGGATACGCTGGTGCGGCTGGTTTTGTCTGGTCCGCGCGCCGGTGGGGAACGGCCGGAGCGGGTGTTGGGGCGGTTGGTGGAGATTCGGAAATTGCCGCAGCTTTCGATCACGCTGCGGTTCCCGACGAAGGACGTGACCCGCAACCTGCCGGCGGGCGAGGCGGCCGAATGGTTGCGCGCCCAAATTGGCAGGGAGTTCCAGAGCGCGCTGTTATGCACGATCAAGCGGGACTGGCAACTGGCGGTGCCGGAGGGCGGACTGGTGCGCCTGGTGACGCATCGGCCGTCGATTCGCGAGGTTCCGTCGCGCGGTCACGACGTGCCCAAGCGCGAGGTGCTCGATGTCGGGGCGAGGGAATGGCTGACGGCGCTGGAGGTGACGGATGCGCGGGGCAAGGTGCGTCCGGCGATGGGGGACAAATTCCGGCAGATCAACCATTACCTGGAAATCCTGTCGCATCTGGCCACGGACTGCGGTTGGCGCGGCGCGGCGGTTGGTGAAGCGGCGCGGCGCGAACTGGTGCTGGCCGACATGGGATGTGGCAAGGGTTATCTTACTTTCGGCGCGTGGCATCTTTTCAACCGTCAACTGCGGATCCCGACGCGGGTGTTGGGAGTGGAGCAGCGGCCGGAGTTGGTGAAAGGGGCAAATGAACTGGCAGGACGGGTGGGGGCGGCCAGCCTGCAGTTCGCGGCGGGAGAGATTGCCACGGCACCGTTGCCGCAGCCGGTTGATGCGCTCATTGCCCTGCATGCCTGCAACACAGCGACTGACGACGCCATCCTTCGGGGCGTGGCGGCCGGGGCGAAGCTCATCGTGGTGGCGCCGTGCTGTTACCGGGAGGTGCGGCCTCAGTTCGTGGCTCCGGACGTATTGGCGCCGGTCATGCGGCACGGGTTGATGGCCGAGCGGATGGCGGAATGGGTCACGGACGGCTTGCGGGCCATGTATCTGGAGGCGGTGGGTTACGAGACGAAGGCTTGCGAGTTTGTGGGCACGGAACACACGGCAAAAAACCTGATGATTTCCGCGGTACGCAAGGAGGGGAGCGCGGGTGCAATCGGGGAAGTGGCGCGCGAGCGGATCGCGGGTCTGAAGGCGTTTTTCGGAATTCAGCGCCACGCGCTGGATGGCTTGCTGAACCCGGCTGGCGTGCCGGCGCGCGCGGGACACGGCGAGGTTGCCGGAAAGGATTTGGCATGACTTGGGACGAGATTGACTGGCGGGCATTGGAGCGGCTGCGCGCGGCGTTTTTGCAGGGCACGGCGGGGGGCGCGGACTACTGGCGGAACGAGAGTGAACTGGCGAGTTACGACCTGACGTTTGCA
This sequence comes from uncultured Akkermansia sp., assembly GCA_964623105.1. Classification (GTDB taxonomy): domain Bacteria; phylum Verrucomicrobiota; class Verrucomicrobiia; order Limisphaerales; family BJHT01; genus BJHT01. The sequence goes on along the minus strand of CAZUUP010000698.1, from coordinate 644 downwards.
CAGCGGATTGGCTGGAAGTGGGATTACGTGCTGGCGGAACTGTCGCGACGCGGCTGGACGCCGCCGGGCGGGGAGCTGCTGGACTGGGGTTGCGGCAGCGGAATAGCGGGCCGGGCGTTTCTGGATCATTTCGGGGTGAAGGCGGTGACGGGGCTGGCGTTGTGGGATCGATCTTCGCTGGCGATGCGCTTTGCGGCGGGGCGGGCGGCGGCGAAGTATCCGGGGTTGACGGTGACGATGGGTTTGCCCGCGGTTCCCGGGGTGGTGTTGATCAGTCATGTGCTCACCGAGTTGACACCGGAGCAGGGGCAGCAACTGGCGGATTTCGCGGCCGGCGGCACGGCGATCATCTGGGTCGAGCCGGGAACGTATGACGCGAGCCTGGCGTTGATCGCCGTCCGGGAGCGGTTGCGTACGAAGCTGAATGTCGTCGCGCCGTGCATGCATTCGGCCGCGTGCGGGATGCTGGCGCCGGAGAACGAATGTCATTGGTGCCATCATTTCGCCAGCCCGCCGCCGGCGGTGTTCACCGACGGGGATTGGGCGCGGTTTGCGAATTTTCTGGGCATCGATTTGGGAAGCCTGCCGGTGAGTGTTCTCGCCCTTGACCGGCGACCGGCGCCCGCTGTGCCGTGGGGAGCAGT
>CAZUUP010000697.1:0-2980 GCA_964623105.1 uncultured Akkermansia sp. | reverse complement strand
GGTAGGGACGCGTTGCGCGCGTCCGTGACCTTCGCCGCCGAAGCCTGGGTTGGAAGTTCCGCGTTTACGCGGCCTGCGGGTGGCACCCGCCCGAGCCGCGTAAACGCGGAACTCCGAACTCCAAACCCGAAACGCCAAACTCCACACCCGGACCACCGGACCACGCCGACCAGCCCGCGGACCAGTCCTGCCGGTCCCGACCCGGACCAATGGGTGGTCCGCCGGACCAGTCGGACCGGCGCCCGTGGGGACCAATGCCACCTGCGACGGGGTGATCGGGAACAAAACCGGGATGGCACTGCCGCTGCTTATCGATGACGTGGCAAGTGCCATGGCGGTTGGAATTTAGAATTGTCGGAATGGGAAGTTTAACGAGCACGTTTGATATGAATCAGAACTATCGCAAGCTGTTGTTGTTGGCCAACGCGATCCTCGGCCTCCTGGCCCTCTCGGCCAAGGCCGCCACGTCCAAACCCGTCATCGGCACCCAGCCGGTCGCGACCCTCGCCGCCGCCGCCGGCACCTCCCCCAGCATCAAGGTCGTCGCCTCCGGCACCACGCCCATGTACTACCAGTGGCGCCAGAATGGTCTGGCCGTGCCGAACGCCACCAACGCCACCCTCGCCTTCCCCATCGCCCAGACCACGCAGTCCGGCGCGTACACCGTCGTCATCACCAACTACCTCGGCTCGGTCACGAGCGCCGTCTCGTCGGTTACCATCTATCAGCCCGTCGCCATCACGCAGCAACCCGTCGGCCAGACCGTCCTGGCCGGCAGCACCGTCACCCTCTCGGCCGGCGCCACCGGCATACCCGCCCCGACGTATCAATGGTATCTCGGCACCACCGCCCTTCCCGGCGCGACCGCCGCCACCCTGTCGCTTGCCAACGCCCAGCCCAGCCAGTCCGGTACCTATTCCGTCAAGGTCGCCAACGCCTATTCCGCCGTCACCAGCACGGGGGCTGCCGTCGTCATCTATCAACCCGTCGCCATCACCCAGCAACCCGTCGGCCAGACCGCCGCCGCCGGCACCACCGTCCGCCTCAGCGTTGCTGCCACCGGCAGCCCGGCGCCGACCTATCAGTGGTTCCTCGGCACCAGCGCCATCCCGGGTGCCACCGCCGCCACGCTGACCCTCAGCAACGCCCAGCCCAGCCAGTCCGGCACGTATTCCGTCAAGGTCGCCAACGCCTATTCCGCCGTCACCAGCGTGTCCGCCGGCCTGAACATCGGCTTTGCGCCCACGGTCACCACCCAGCCGGTCGGCGGCGAATACCTCCGCGGCACGCCCGTCGCGCTCTCCGTGGCCGCCTCCGGCTCCGGCGTCCTCACCTGCCAATGGTACTTCAATGGCAGAGCCGTTTTCAAAGGCTCTAATCCCACCCTGGACCTTGGCGAGGTCGGGCCCGGTGCCGGCGGCGAATACAACGTCGTCCTGTCCAATCCCTACGGCACCGTCACGAGCGCCACGGCCACCCTCATCATCCTCGCCAAACCCACCCTTCTCACCGTCCCCACCGCGATCACCAACGCCGCCGTCGGCTCGACGATCACCTTGTCCGCCACGGCGGATGGCTATCCGGTGCCCCGGTGGAAGTGGTATCTCCAAGGCATTGAAATCCCCGGCGCCACCAACGCCTCCCTCACCTTCACCAACGCGCAGGCGGACGACGGCGGCCGGTTCGAGGTCGTCGCCTACAACGATCTGGGCCTGGACTCCGCCGCCTGCGATCTCGTTTTCAATGTCCCCGTCCTTCCCTTCACCGACGATTTCGCCTCCCGCGGTCTCCTGAGCGGCACCTCCGGGGTCGGCCGGACCAGCAACGTGAGGGCCACTCCGCAGGCCGGTGAACCCAACCACCTCGGCCGCCGCCCCCGCAAATCCGTTTGGGCCCGGTGGACGGCACCGACGGACGGCATCGCCGTCTTCTCCACCGCCGGCAGCACCTTCGACACCGTGCTGGAGGTTTTCGAGGGTGAGTCGATCGACAAGCTGAAATCTATCACCGCCGATGACGACGGGGCGGGTTACGCCAACAGTTCGGTAACCTTCACCGCCCGTGCCGGACGGACCTACGCGATCGTGGTGGACAGCGCCAGTCGTGAGGGCGGCGACATCGTCTTCGGCTGGTATTGCTTCGCCACCACGGCCTATCTCGAGACCATCAGGGAAAAATCTGGTTCGGTGGCCGTTCCCATGAACGGCTCCGCCGCCTTGAAAATCGGTGGTGACATGGATTTCCTCACCCAAACCCGGATTCAATGGTACTTCGAGAACCAACCCCTCACCGGCCAGACCGCCAACAAGCTGGACCTGACCAGCATCACCCCCGCCAAGGTCGGCCTCTATCGCCCTTACATTTATGTCGATGTTGGCGGCCGGCGGATCGGCTACTTCTCCGAGGGCTTCAGCGTCCAGATCAACACCCAGGGCTATGGGACCGCCCTCGCGCGAAACCGCCTCTTCGACGCTGCCGCCAGCCCGCTTTCCGGCGGCGGTCCGCTCCTGAGCGCCGGCCTCCGCGCCCGCCTGACCGCCGTCACCGGCTATTCCGGCACGCAGATCTTCAGCACCGTCTCCGGCAAAGACCCGCTCGAACCCAACCACTGCGGAGTCCTGGGCGGCTCCTCCTACTGGCTCAGTTACAAGGCCTCGACCAACGGCATCCTCGCCCTCAACACCGACGGCAGCTCCTACGACACGATCCTGGCGATCTATGCCGACGACGGCCTCGGCAACGGCTACGCCAGCCTCAAGAACGTCGCCTGCGACGACAACTCCGGCGCCAACGGCCTCACCAGCAAACTCCAGGCCTCCATCACCAACGGCGTCACCTACTACATCGTGGTGGACGGCAAGAACGGCGCCTACGGCACCGCCTACCTTAACTACGGGATCAAGGGCGGGCCCACCATCAGCGCCATCTCCTCCCAGACCGGCACCGAGGACACCCTCAAATCCATCTCCTTCAACGTGGG
>CAZUUP010000696.1:0-2991 GCA_964623105.1 uncultured Akkermansia sp. | reverse complement strand
CTCGACGTCCTCAAGAGCGACCGCCGCATCGACCCCGCCCGCTGCATCATCGACCACGTCGAGGAACACACCGTCCAGCTCGTCCTCGACGCCGGCTTCTGGGCCGGCATGACCCTCTATCCCGAATCCAAATGCAGCCCTTCACGCGCCATCGACATCATCGAGATGTACGGCAACGAACGCATCTGGATGAACAGCGCCTGCGACTGGGGCATCAGCATCCCCCTCGCCGTCCCCCGCACCGCCCTCGAAATACGCAAGCGCGGCCACACCCCCGAAGCCATCGACCGGATGATTTACCAGAACCCCGTCCGCTTCATGAGCCAGTGCCCCAAGTTCAAGCTCACCCCCTGACCCCGCCGCACCCCATCGTCCCGCCGGCAACCAGTAGCACGCGCCCCGCCCTCGGCCCGCCGCCCACCCGGCTTCCCACCACCCCCTCCGTGTTTGATCCGTGTTTGATCCGTGGCCAAACACCCCTCCACACCCCAGCCCCCAATCGCCACCGCCCCCAACCCACACCATTTCCCGCCCGTCGCATTCCGGTCGCAATTCCCTTTGACTCACCGGGGTGGGCCGTTATCCTCTCGCGCCTTGATATGGGAAAACTGACCGTAAACGACCTCGATTTGCGCGGTAAGCGCGTCTTCGTCCGCGTGGACTTCAACGTCCCCATGGAAGAAAAAGACGGCCAGATGGTCATCAACGACACCACCCGCATCAAAGAAACCCTCCCCACCCTCGACCTACTCACCAGCAAGGGCGCCAAGGTCATCCTCGCCTCCCACCTCGGTCGCCCCAAGGGCCAGCGCGACCCCTCCGCCTCCCTCAAACCCGTCGCCGCCAAGCTCGCCGACATGATCCACCGCCCCGTTGCCTTCGTGGACGATTGCATCGGCGAAAAGGTCGAAAAGACCATCTCGATCATGCAGCCGGGCGACATCCTCCTCCTCGAAAACGTCCGCTACTACAACCAGGAGGAAGCCAACGAACCCGCCTTCGCCGCCCAACTTGCCGCCCTCGCCGATGTTTACGTCAACGACGCTTTCGGCTCCGCCCACCGCGCCCACGCCTCCACCGAGGGTGCCGCCCGTGCCCTCGCCCAGCGCGGCGGCAAATGCGCCGCCGGCCTCCTCATGGAGCGCGAATTGAAATTCCTCGGCGACGAACTCGAAGCCCCCGGCCGCCCCTTTGTCGTCATCCTCGGCGGCGCCAAAGTCTCCGACAAAATCAAGGTCATCGACCGCCTCCTCGAAAAGGCCGACACCATCCTTATCGGTGGTGCCATGGCCTACACCTTCAAGCTCGCCCTCGGATACCAGGCCGCCAAATCCCTCGTCGAACCCGACGCCATCCACGTCGCCGTTCGCGCCCTCGCCAAAGCCGCCGACCGCGGCGTCAAATTCCTGCTCCCCTCCGACAACCTCGTCGCCACCCCCGTGGACACCGGCAAGGTCAACAAAAAGGGCCGCGCCATTCTCGACCTGCAAAACCCCCGCATTAACTCCCAGCCCGACATTCCCGAAAACACCGAAGGCCTCGACATCGGCCCCGCCACCATCGCCCGCTACAGCGAGGTCATCCGCAGCGCCAAAACCATCCTCTGGAACGGCCCCATGGGCATGTTCGAGGACAAGCGCTTCGCCGAAGGCACCTTCGCCGTCGCCCGCGCCGTCGTGGCCGCCACCCAAAACAACGGCGCCAAAAGCATCATCGGCGGCGGCGACAGCGTCAAAGCCATCAACCAGGCCGGCCTCGGAAACCACGTCACCTTCATGAGCACCGGCGGTGGCGCCAGCCTCGAATTCCTTGAAGGCAGCGTCCTCCCCGGCGTCGCCGCCCTCTCCGAGAAATAGCCCCATTTCCCACCGCCGAACACCCCATCCGAATGAACAAAGACCGCAAGCTCATCATCGCCGGCAATTGGAAGATGAACAAAACCGCCTCCGAAGGGGCGGCCCTCGCCCAAGGCCTCTACCTCGAACTGGCCGGCACCAAGCAACTCGAAATCGACATCGTCGTCTGCCCTCCCTTTACCGCCCTCAGCGAAGTCTCCAAGATTCTCGTTGATCCCAAAATCCGCCTCGGCGCTCAAAACATGAGCGAACACAACTACGGAGCCTACACCGGCGAAGTCGCTGCCGGCATGCTCCGCGAGTTCGGCGTCCGCTTCGTCATCCTCGGCCACTCCGAACGCCGCCAATACTTCCACGAAACCGACGACACCATCGCCCGCAAAGCCCTGGCCGCCCACGCCGCCGCCATCAAACCCATCGTCTGCGTCGGCGAAACCCTCGCCGAACGCGAGGGCGGCGCCACCGAAAAAGTCATCAGCACCCAGATTCGCGGCTCCCTCGCCGGCCTCTCCAAGGACCAAATGGCCGAAACCATCATCGCCTACGAACCCGTCTGGGCCATCGGCACCGGCAAAACCGCCACCGCCGAACAAGCCCAGGCCACCCACGCCTTCATCCGCCGCCTCCTCGCCGAGATCTTCGACGACACCGTCGCCCGCCGCGTCCGCATCCAATACGGCGGCAGTGTCAAGCCCGCCAACGCCAAGGAACTCATGAGCCTGCCCGACGTGGACGGCGCCCTCGTTGGTGGTGCCTCCCTCGAAGTCCGCAGCTTCTCCGACATCGTCAAAAACTCCATCTAAGCAACCAAGAATTTATGGGTTTCATCATTGGCCTCCTCACGTTCATCATGGTGCTGGACTGTCTCCTGCTCATCTTCCTCATCCTGATGCAGCTGCCCAAGAAAGAAGCCGGCATGGGCACCGCCTTTGGTGGCGGCGCGACCGACGCCCTGTTCGGGCCCGGTTCAGGCAACGTCCTCACCAAGACCACCAAGTACGCCGCCGGCATCTTCCTGATCCTCTCCCTGCTGCTCTCGGTGCTCGGCTCCCACCGCGCCACCAGCAAAACCCAGAACATCAAGCAGAAGCTCGAACAGAAGGCCGGCTCCGCCCCCCAACTGCCCGTCCCCGGC
>CAZUUP010000695.1:0-2995 GCA_964623105.1 uncultured Akkermansia sp. | reverse complement strand
AACGGAGGAGAGCCTCGCACCCGCTGCGGAAGCGTCCTGATACAGGAAGAAACTTTCGGGCGGACCCGAGATTTCCGCGAAATTGGCGGCCTTTGGAAGCGCTCCATATCAACTATTTACGAATGTGTTTCTGAGAAGGGAGACGAAGACCACGGTGCGGTCGCCACGCACTTTCACAACGACTGATAAACTGAGCATCACCGGCCACGGGACGATCGACGCGTTAAGATGACATCATGGAAGCGGCTCCAAAAGGCATCACCATCGAGGCTTCGGAGCGCCGGACCTCCACCACAGCGCCGTCGTCCAATTCCTCGGTTTGGTTTTCCAAAAGACCTTCGAACACGGCGCGACGCAAATCATTTTCACCCACGAACCGAATCCTGCCGCCGGCCCCCCCGAACCCGGGACATCCGCCACCACCCCACCGGTGCCATTGGATCCGTATCGAGATCAGGACCGTCTTGCTGCTCTGCCCAGATCGCTTGCTGATCTCGATCCCCTTTCGTCTGCCGTCCCGCCAACGCCCCGGTTCATCTTCGCGATCAACTGCGTGACTTCCGCCGGCCACCGCCAGTTGGAGCCCGCTCCCGACTACCTGTACCGTCCCGCGGTCAATTGCCTCTGCGCCATGTCCGACATTCGCTACTGGGCACGCGGGCCAGTCGAGGGATTTGTCGACCTGAAAACCGACGCGCTCGGACGCAGTCCGTGGACGCTCCACTCCGCCAACCTTCGGGAGCAGATCACCCTGTCCCGCGCCACCGCCGAAGAAATCGCCGCCTTTGACCGCCGCCCACCAATCGCCATTCCGCCGTTGCCCGAACCGTTGCCCGACGTGCCGCTGCCAGAGTTTATCTTCCGTCCCGTATCGCCCCCAACCCGGCTGCACGCGGTCGTGTGGTTTGCTTCCCGGACCGTGTTTTATGCGTTCGCATATATCGCAGTCTTCTTGGTGGTGATGTTCAACGTTTCGCTTGGCGACGCCTTGACTGTCTGGCTCGGCAAACTGCTCGCGATTGCCGCGAGAATGCTAGTGCAGTCCGTCTTACAGATCGTAAATTAAAAGTTGCATCCTTCCGTTGATGGCGTAAAGGCTCTCCATCATGAGAGTCGCTGCTCCAATCGTATTGAAGGTATCAGTTCGCAACAAGTTGGTGAGATATACCCAAATCCCCGCGTAAGGAGCCTCAAACGCACTTCCGACCTTTGTTTATGAGGGTTTCGTGCGCTTCTATGTCCAATACGGGTTGGTTTCGATATAGAATCGTGCCGCAGGCCGGTATTTATTGAGCAAAACCGCATTCCGTCACTCCTTACGCGGGGATTTGGGATATAGCACGGCGACTAATATTTCCCCGAAACTGCGGATCCGCTCGCGGATCATCCTTCTGGCAAGCGAGGGCAAAACCAATCAGGAGATCGCGGCAATACTCGGGCAGGATCAGCCCAAGGTGGGAAGGTGGCGCCGGCGTTTTGCCGAGCATGGCCTTGCTGGCATTGAGAAGGACAAGAGCCGCCCGGGAAGAATCAAGGCGATCCCCAAGCGCAAGGAGAGCGAGATCGTGCGAATGACTGTCGAGACCAAGCCAGCTGGGGAGACCCACTGGAGTCGCACTTCAATGGCGAAGGCCTCCGGCGTGAGTCCCTCCACGGTCGGACGCATCTGGGCACGCCATGGCCTCAAGCCCCACCGTGTCACGAGTTTCAAGCTCTCCAACGACAAAAAGTTCGAAGAGAAGCTCCATGACATCGTGGGCCTGTATCTTTCACCGCCCGAACACGCCGTGGTCTTCAGTTGCGACGAGAAGAGCCAGATCCAGGCGCTGGACCGGACGCAGCCGGGTCTGCCGCTCAAGAAAGGGCGTTGCGGGACTATGACCCACGACTACAAGCGCAACGGCACGACTTCGCTCTTTGCGGCGCTAGAGGTGGCCACCGGCAATGTGATTGGCACCTGCATGGACAAACACCGTCACGAGGAGTGGCTGAGGTTCCTGCGCCTCATTGAGCGGCACGCGCCAAAAGGAAAGGAGATTCACATCATCTGCGACAACTATGCCACGCACAAGCATGCCAAGGTCAAGCAATGGCTGGCGCGTCGCCCCTATGTCCACATCCATTTCACGCCCACCAGCGCATCATGGCTCAATATGGTCGAAAGGTTCTTCCGTGACATTACGGACAAATGCATCCGGCGGGGAGTCTTCAAAAGCGTGGCCGAACTGGAGAAGGCAATTACCGAATACATCAATGTCCACAATGAAGATCCGGCACCGTTCATCTGGACGGCGAAAGCCAGCGACATCCTCGAAAAGGTAAAGAGGGGGCGAGCGAAACTAAATAATTTGCAGTCTGCTTGACGGATTACACTAGGGTTGTCAGACGTGTTCATCCTCAAGCTGGACGGGACGGGCAACACGGTATGGGTGCGGCGGGCGGGCGGGGAAGCCTTTTCAGAAGCGAAGGCCGTGGCGACGGACGGCGCGGGCAACATCGGCGTGGCGGGAAATTACGAGCCGTTCAACGCGGACTTTGGGACAACGGTGTTCGACGATATTCTGGCGATTGCGGACGTGTTTGTGACGAAGCTCGACCGGAACGGAAACTTCCTGTGGGCCACCAGCGCCGGGGGAGTCAGCACGGAGGATAACGTCCAGTCAGTCGCTCTGGACACGGCGGGGAACGCCTATCTGACGGGGTCCTTTGGCATCGCGATCGACAACAAGACGAATGTGCCGGTGAGGTTCGGCGCGCAGACCCTCATCGGCAGCGGCAAGGATGCGGACATCTTCGTGGCCAAGCTGGACAGCGCGGGAGTCTTCCAGTGGGCGCGGCAGATTGGCGGCACCAATGACGAATATCTGGATGCCAGCACGACGGACAGCGCGGCCCAAATCACCGCGTAAGCGCGGCCCGCCGGTCGCCGCGCGTCACCGCGTGCGGAAAAATTCTCGGCCGCCCCCCGGCTGCGACCGAATTTTGATCCCGGCAC
>CAZUUP010000694.1:0-2996 GCA_964623105.1 uncultured Akkermansia sp. | reverse complement strand
GGGCGCCATCGCCCACGAAAACATCATCCCCAAGAATCGGCCCCTGCTTGAAACGCGGCCCCATGACAATGTGAACCTCGGCCCCGAGATGGCAGCGCGCCCCGAGACTGACGTGCGGCGCAATGACGATGCCCCACGGCACGGGCAGATGCAGGCCAGGTCCAATCTCCGCCCGCTTGGAGATTTCGATGGCGAAGTAGTTCGCCAGCAGCCACGCGGCGGGAGCCGTCGGCAGGCGGTGACGGAAGCACCACGCCTGCAACCGGATCAGGAACAGCGCCCGCACCGAGGGCGACGCGCAACAGTGCGCCAAGGTTCGCCACCAGCGCCGGCGTTGCAGCGACGGGAGATTCTCTTCGATGTCCGCACGAATATTCTTAAACATGGGCGTAGTTTTCCGCCGGATTCCGACAGCGGGAGCCCGCACCTTGATCTGGGCGGAACGGGGAACTCGCTTCCTTTGCCGGCCACTCCCTTTGTTATCGGCTCCCCAGACTCCGACTTGAGCGGAAGAACGGTCCCGCCGGATGCGTAACCACAAGTCCTCGCGGACATCTGGAACCAGCCCATGCGAGACGGCGGAAAACCATTTTCCCGCCGTCCCCATAAGCAGTCCGCCGACCGATCGGAGGTGGAGTTTTTCCAACTCCCGCTTACCCTGCCTCCCCGTGATGGCCGAAACAGCAGTGATTCCGGTGCGCAACCAAAAGCAGGCGCTCGAATGGAGCCTGGTGCTGGCCAGCCAGGCGGTGGAATGCCGCATCATGGCGGCGGAAACACCCGGCGAATGGGGGTTGGAGGTGCCGCAGACGGAACTCACCCGCGCGCTCGAGGCTCTGCGCCTTTACAAAACAGAGAATCGGGGCTGGCGCTGGCGACAGGACACCCCTTGGCCCGGACTGACGTTTCACTGGGGCGGCGGGCTGTTCTGCCTCGCTCTCCTGCTCACGCATGCAGCTTCCGAATGGACGGCCACCCGGCTGCGACCCGCCGGCATCATGGACAGCCAGTTGTTTGCCGCCGGCGAATGGTGGCGGGCGGTAACTGCGGTCACTCTGCACGGGGACACCGGACATCTGATTTCCAACCTCTCGACCGGCATCTTGCTGCTGGGCCTGGCCATGGCCCGCTTCGGGGCAGGCGCCGGACTGCTCGCGGCACTGGCCGCGGGTGTGGCGGGGAATCTCCTCGGCTTCTGGCTCTATCCGGCACCCTTTCGCGGATTGGGCGCGTCGGGGATGATACTCGGGGCGCTGGGCCTGTTGATTTTTCCCTCCGCTCGGACGGTGGCCGATGGCTGGCCGGCCGCCAAGCGATTGCTCGGCGGCGGACTGGCCGGTGCGATGTTGTTCCTTCTGTTTGGCTCGAACCCGGACGCCGACTGGGTGGCGCACTTGGGCGGCTTCACCGCAGGTTGCGGGCTGGGAGCGCTACTGGGACTCGTGCAAGCGGAGCGGTTGTTGGATCGCAAAGTTTCCCACGCCTGCCTCGGCCTGCTGGTGGCGATCCTGACGCTGGCATGGGGGCTGGCGCTGGCCGCCGGACGGGGAACCTTCCGGTAAAGTCCGCCACCAGCGGCCAACCGAGTGCGGCCAGATGCTTCCGGTCCAAATCACCAACCAGCGGCGGGCACGATCCGCAGATCACCAACACCACCGGACCATGGACAACTCACCGCGCAACACGTTACGCCCAACTCAGCGACCCAACGGCGCCCCGCGCCGCACGAGCGTCAGCGAAGATTGAGGTCGAGAACTTCGTAACTTCGGAAGCGCACTGCGCTCGGAAAATCGTGATCGCAGTTGGGATGCTCGACCGTGAGATTACCGGGCCGACCGTGGAGGGAATAGATTTCGTAGGCGGCCAGATAAATGTTGTCCACGCTCTTCCACTTGAAATTAGTGTCACCCAGCGGGGCATTGATGAAACACGTGCGGGGGGCCAGCGCACCGATCATTTCGTGGAAATCGAAGGGAATCTGTTCCAACCGGCCACGATACTCGGCCAGCTTCGGCATGTAGCGCGTCTGACACCAGCCCTTCTCGAGCTGCCAGACTTCGGGCTTTCCACTCATGTAATCGAGATAGGAATCCAGCCCGCAACTCGACACGATCACTTGGATACGCTCGTCGAACACCGCGGTGTACACCGCATTGTGACCGCCCAGCGAATGCCCAATCGCCCCAAAGCCGCGACGCGTCTCCACATACGGCAGGCTCTCCAGCAAATCGAGGCCGCGGATATTGTCCCAAATGGCCTTCATCGTGCCGCTTTGATAACCAAGCGCCTTGATGTCGGGTTGGTATCCGGCCAGGAGCGGATAGGACGGCGAAAGCGTCACATAACCCCGCGCGGCAAGTTCGTGGGCGTAAGCCCGGTTTTGCTTGCCACCAAGTCCCACCACAACCTGATGTCCAACCTTGTTGTCGGTCGGGTGCAGGCAAAGGACCCCTGGAGCCTTGTTTCCCCCCGCCGCCAGAAACTTCGGCACACAAAGGTAGGCCGGCACGCGCGAACCCGGTTCGGCGGCGTACGAGATGAGCATGCGGATGTACTCGCCGCAATCCACCCGCTCGTGGACCTGCACGTCCAGCGGCACGCGCTTGGATGGACCGGGCAACGGCCCCATAACCTCCTGCATTCCATTGACGATCTCAGCGCGCCGCTTCCGCCAATCCGAAACGCTGCGCGCCGTCTTGATCTGTCCCCCGGAAGCGCGGTACTGGAGCAGCATCTCCCGATCCAGACGCGGTGCGGTGGGCGGTACTGGCCGTTGGTCGCCCAGCGACGGCTTGGAGGAACCCGCGCACCCCGCCCACACAACGGCGGCGACAATGGTGCCAATGAAGAGAATCCGACGGAAACAATCACTTTTCATCGGCTGATCATGCCTGAAGCCCGAAGGGATTCAATCCGGGATCCGATTCAAGCTGGTGACCGGGAATGAGGGCCAAACAGGGAGAAACGCAACCATCCCCGGCTGACCTTCCGCCAAT
>CAZUUP010000693.1:0-2996 GCA_964623105.1 uncultured Akkermansia sp. | reverse complement strand
ATGAATGTCGCTCGCGCCGGCCTGTTCCGCCCGCCGGATCAATTGCTCAACCACCTCGGGCGCTGACGCTTGGGAATTCATGACTGCCCGCCACCGTGCCCTTTCCGTCCTCGCCCGGCAAACCAGAACCAAACCGCGCCTCCCCTCTTCGCCGCCAAAACCGAGCATTGAAAACCCGCCCTGCTCAACCTAACGTCTTACCCGTGACACCCGACCCAATCGCGAACCCGCCGCCCGCCACTCCGCTGGCGTTGGTCCGGGTCCATTCCCCGACGCCCCTCCACCAACTGTCGCACCACTCTCAGTCCCGAATCTCAGCGCCTCGCCCAGCCACCTTTCCCCTCGGTCTCCTCCTCTTCCTCGTCGCCATCGCACCCTGCTTCGCCGCCCCTTCCGCCAAGCCCCCGGCCGCAAACGCCTCCGACACCCTGCCCGCCGCCCATCGCGCTTTCTTCGAAACCAAGATTCGTCCCGTCCTTGTCAAACACTGCTATTCCTGCCATTCCGCCGACGCCAAAAAAATCGGTGGTCGCCTCTTCCTCGACACCCGCGACGGCCTGCTCGTCGGCGGCGAGTCCGGCCCCGCATTGATCGCCGGCCGTCCCGACGAAAGCCTGCTCATCCAGTCGCTGCGCTACCAGGACCTCGAAATGCCACCCAAAGACCGCCTCCCCGAGGCCGTGATCAATGACTTCGTCGAGTGGGTGAAACTGGGCGCGCCCGACCCGCGCATCAAAGGCGCCAAAGAGGTCAAACCCGCCTCCGCCAAGCAGGGCGCTGAAAAGGAGTCCCTCTGGTCCATGCGCCCCGTCGCCAATCCCGCCGCCCCCACCGTAAAAAACTCCGGCTGGGCTTGGGATCCCGTCGATCGCTTCGTGCTCGCCCGGGCGGAAGCCGCCGGCCTCACGCCCGTCGCCGATGCCACCCCCGCAACCTTGATACGCCGCCTCTTCTACGATCTCACCGGCCTCCCGCCCACGCTCGCGCAAGTCAACGCCTTCGTCGCCGACCACGCGAAATCCGGTCGCCGCGCCGTCGAACAATGGGTTGATCAACTCCTCGCCTCCCCTCACTTTGGCGAGCGCTGGGGCCGGCACTGGCTCGACGTCGCCCGCTTCGGCGAATCCAACGGCAACGATGGCCTGAGCCGGAACCCCAGTTTCCCCCATGCCTGGCGCTATCGCGACTACGTCATCCAGTCCTTCAACGCCGGCGTGCCCTACGACCGCTTCCTCACCGAGCAAATCGCCGGTGACCTGCTCCCCGCCGCCTCGCCCGCCGAGCGCGACCGCCACCTGATCGCCACCGGCTTCCTCGCCCTCGGCTCCAAGCCCGCCAAGGCGATGAACGACAACTTCGACATGGACGTCGTCGCCGACCAGATCGACGCCGTGGGCTCCGGCATCCTCGGCCTCAGCGTCGCCTGCGCCCGCTGCCACGACCATAAACACGACCCCATTCCCACCCGCGATTACTACGCGCTGGCCGGCATCTTCACGAGCACCGAGACCCTCTGGGGCACCGCCGCCAAAGAACCCCTCACCGCCCCCGCCACGCCATTGCACGAACTCCAGACCGCGCCCCGCGTCCTGCCACCGCCCGCCGGCAAACCCGCCAAAGTCGCCGCCGCCGGCAACGCCATCGCCACCGCCGCCGCCAAAGCCCCCAAAGCCCCACCCCCGCCCCCGCCCGGAACCCCGCTTGCCATGGGCGTCCGCGACCGCCCCACCCCCGCCGACTGCAAGGTCAACATCAATGGCGAGTCCAAGAAACTCGGCGCCGTGGTGCCCCGCGGCTTCCTCAGCGCCTGCGGCACCAACACCACTTCCATAGCCATCGACCCCAAGCAAAGCGGCCGACTCCAACTAGCCCAATGGCTGACCCACCCCGGCAACCCGCTCACCTCGCGCGTTATCGCCAACCGCGTCTGGCTCCACCTGTTCGGCCACGGCCTCGTCCGCACGCCCGACGACTTCGGCATCTTCGGCGACCGCCCGACCCATCCCGAACTGCTCGATCATCTCGCCGGTCGCCTCATTGCCGACGGCTGGTCCCTCAAGCGCCTGATTCGTTCCCTCGTCCTCACCCACACCTACCAACTTGGCAGCCAGACCACGCCCGCCCTGCTCAAGGCCGATCCCGACAACGAACTCCTCTGCCGCCACTCCCGCCGCCGCCTCGACGCCGAATCCCTCCGCGACAGCGTCCTCGTCGCCAGCGGACAAATGAACTGGCAGCCCGGGCAAGGCTCGCTCATCCAGCACATGGATGTCCTCATCAACAAACTCGGCAGCCTCCATCGCCCCAGCCCGCACCGCAGCGTGTACCTGTGCATGCTGCGCAACTCGATGCCCCCCGACCTGCTCGCCTTCAACCTCCCCGACGGCACCCGCGTCACCGGCCGCCGCGACGTCACCACCCTGCCCGCGCAATCCCTCTTCCTCCTCAACAGCCCCTTTCTCGTCGCCCAATCCCGCCATCTCGCCGCCCGCGTGCTCGACGGTTCCGCCGCCGATGACGACCGCGCCCGCGTCCGCCGCGCCTACGAATTCGCCCACCGCCGCGAACCCACCCCGTCCGAACTCGATCGCGCCACCGCCCTCCTCCGCGAAGCCGCCACAGACCTCCGCTCGGCCAACGCCCCCGACCAAACCCCGACCGCCGTCTGGGCTCTCTTTTGCCAGGCACTGCTCGCCAGCAACGAATTCCGTTATATCGATTGAGCACGCACCACCGCGGGCAACAACGTGGCCGGCCAAGCGCGCGTCCGAACAACGGCGACGATGGCTGGCTGGCGGACGTTTCACCCTGGATTCCGCAGTTGAAACCCATCCTGCCGCTGGCCAACCACTAACCGGCACTGACTTGCACTAATGAAACCACGCCATCGCCCCCACTATGGAGTGCGTTGACTCGTCACCGCTTTCGCCCAGGCGACTTCTCGCCGTCAAACTCCAAGACACATCCATCCCCGCGACCGCGCCCCCGCCAGCGCG
>CAZUUP010000692.1:0-2999 GCA_964623105.1 uncultured Akkermansia sp. | reverse complement strand
TTTGGAGTGCGGTGACTCGTCACCGCTTTCGCGCAGGCGACTCGTCGCCGTCAAATCCCCGCACCCTCCCGACTACGAGTGCGTGCCGCCGCTGGCGCGAGCCGCGAACGCCCCACTCGATCCCCACGCGTCACCTCGTTCGACGGCGACAAGTCGCCTCGAAAAGGCGGTGACAAGTCCCCGCACTCCACAGCCGATGACACCTCCGTCCCTCCCCATTCCCTTGCCCCAAATTCCCCTGCCCAATCCGGCCGTGCTCCCGAGCGCCCCAACCCGTGCCGCCAACAAAATCACCTGTGTCCTTCCGGCGAGACCCGCTCCGCCTCCTCACGTCGGCGGCTACGTTCGCCTCCCCCCCCGCGCCCATCGCGTCTCTGCGGTTCAAATTTCCCCGCCCTGAAATAGCCCCGCCCCCGTGACCCCTCGCCTCCAAAACCTCCCGCGCCTCCCGTCCCCCCGCACCCTGCGCCGCCTCGCGCTCCTCGCGCTCATCCTCATCTCCCTCCATCTCTCCGTCTCTCTGTCCCTCCGTCTCGTCCCCCTCCCCGCCGCCCTGCGCTCCCCGCCCCCTGCGAGCCTCGAACTCACCGACCGCCACGGCCGCACCCTGCGCGAAATCCCCCACGACGACCTCCGTTTCACCCACCCGACCCGCCTCGAACAAATTCCCGAACCCCTCATCCACGCCACGCTCGCCGCCGAAGACAAACGGTTCTTCCAGCACTCCGGCGTCGATTCCCTCGCCACCCTGCGCGCCGCGTGGAGCCTCGCGCGACACCGCCGCATTTTCACCGGCGGCTCCACCATCACCCAGCAGCTCATCAAGATTGCCGAACCCCGCCCGCGCACCTTCGCCACCAAAATCATCGAAGCCGCCCAAGCCCTGCGCCTCGAACAACTCTGGACCAAAGACCGCATCCTCACCGAATACCTGAACCGCCTCGACTACGGCGACCTCTGCTTCGGCGTCGCCGCCGCCGCCGAACATTTTTTCGCCAAACCCCTCGCCGACCTCAGCCCCGCCGAAGCCGCGCTCCTCGCCGGTCTCCCGCAAGCCCCGTCGCGCCTCAACCCGCACCGCCACCGCGACCGAGCCCTCCGCCGCCAGCACTGGATTCTCGGCCGCATGCACGACCTCAGCCATCTCGACACCGCGCGCTTCCAAGCCGCCGTGAACGAAGCCCCACGCCTCGCCCCCGCGCACCGACCCTTTCAAGCCCCGCACTTCGTCGAACTCCTCCGCCAGCGCCACCGCGAACTCTTCACCCGCCCCGCCGGCACGAGCATCCGCACCTCACTCGACCTCGAACTCCAGCGCGTCGCCGAAACCAGCCTCCGCACCCACCTCGCGCAACTCCGCGACAAATCCGTGCGCAACGCCGCCGCCGTCATCCTCGACAACCGCACCGGCGAAGTCCTCGCCCTCGTCGGCTCGGAAGATTTCTTCTCCCCCGTCGCCGGCCAGATCAACGGTGCCTGGGCGCCGCGCTCCGCCGGCTCGACCTTCAAACCGTTCACGTATCTGCTCGCTCTCGAACACGGAGCGAATCCCGCCACCATCATCGCCGACATCCCGACCGATTTCGCCACGCCCACCGGCCTCTTCAGCCCCGCCAACTACAGTCAGCACTGCCTCGGCCCCGTGCGCCTCCGCCACGCCCTCGCCAATTCGCTGAACATCCCCGCGGTAAAAACCCTCGCCACCCTCGGCGGCCCCGCACCGCTGCAACAATTCCTGCAGTCCTGCGGCCTCACCACCCTCACCCAGCCGCCCGCGCACTACGGCCTCGGCCTCACCCTCGGCAACGCCGAAGCCCGTCTCCTCGAACTCGCCAACGCCTACGCCACCCTCGCCCGCCTCGGCGAACACCAACCCTTCCGCCTCACAGCCCCGGAGCGCGGGCGGCCCGCCCGCGAGAACCCCAAACTCGCGGACAGCCCCTCTCAGTCCTTGCCGCCAAATGGGAATCACGCCGCCCTTTTCCCTCACCCCAACCCTCTCCCGCCGGGAGAGGGAGCCACTCTGACCGCTCCCCCAATCACGCCGCCTCCGCTTGCCAAAGACCGCGCCCAACCCTTCCCCCTCTCCCAGCGGGAGAGGGCTGGGGTGAGGGAGAACGCGTCCTTCAAACCCGAACCGCAAGACTCACTCGCCAATCGCCCGATTACTCCGCAAAGAACCGAAACCCACCCGCTCGCTGCGAGCGCTGGAAATTCCAGTCCCCCCGCTCCCACTTCGCCGCTGCGGCCCGGAGTGCCGCGCTCCACCGCCGCCTACCTCATCGCCGACATCCTCGCCGACAACACCGCCCGCACCCCTGCATTCGGCGTCAGCTCCCCGCTGCGCTTCCCATTCCCCGTCGCATGCAAAACCGGCACCAGCTCCGATTTCCGCGACAACTGGGCCTTCGGCTACACCCCCGAATTCACCGTCGGCGTCTGGGCCGGCAACTTCGATGGCTCCCCCATGCAAGGCGTCTCCGGCGTCTCCGGCGCCGCACCGATGCTCCACGACCTCTTCGTTCACCTCCACCAATGCCACGGCACGACATGGTTCGCACCCCCGCCAACACTGGTCGAAAAATGGATCCACCCCCTCACCGGAAAATCCGTCCCGCCCACCCACCCCGACGCCCTCCGTGAAAAATTTCTCCCACCCTCCCTCCCCGCCCCCGCAACCGCCACCGACTACGACCCCACCGGCCGCGTCCTGCTCGCCACCGAATACGCCCCCTGGTTCGCCTCCAGCGACAACCACCTCGCCGCCCGCGCCGCGCTCGCGCCACCCGACGCCACCGCGCCCCTGCGCCTCGTCGCCCCGCTCCCCGGCACCACCTTCTACCTCGACCCCGACCTCCCCGACACCAGCCGCCACGTCCGCCTCCGCGCCGACGGCCCACCCGGCATCCGCTGGCACAGCGACTCCCTGCAAACCCACGCCGACGACCACGGCCAACCCACCGCCCTCCTCACCCCCGGCCACCACCGCCTCACCGCCA
>CAZUUP010000691.1:0-3001 GCA_964623105.1 uncultured Akkermansia sp. | reverse complement strand
TGGCGCGGTTGGAGAAGGGGGGGATTGACGTGGTGTTGCTGGATCTGTCGCTGCCGGACAGCCAGGGGTTGGAGACATTCTCGCAGATGCACGGGCGGGTGCCGCAGATACCGATCCTGGTGATGACGGGGCATGATGACAGCGGGGTGGCGGTGCAGGCGGTGAACCGGGGGGCGCAGGATTATCTGGTGAAGGGGCAGGTGGACGCGCCGGTGTTGATGCGGTCGATACTGCATGCGCTGGAGCGGAAGCGGATCACGGAGGCGCTGCGGGAGAATGAGCAGCGCTACAAGCTGCTGGTGGAGTCAACTTCGGACTATATTTACACGGTGACGGTGGCCAGCGGGATTGCGCTGTCCACGCTGCATGGGGCGGGTTGCGTGCGGATCACGGGTTATGCGCCGGGGGATTACGAGCGGGACCGGACGTTGTGGTTCCGGATGATTCACGAGGAGGACCGGGCGGCGGTGCTGGAGGATGCGGCGCGGGCGGTGAAGGGATTGCCGACGATGCCGTTGGAGCACCGGTTGCTGCACCGGGACGGGAGCCTGCGGTGGGTGAAGCATACGTCGGTGTCGCGGCGCAATGAGCGGGGGGAGGTGGTGGCGGTGGACGGGGTCATCACGGACATCACGGAGCGACGGGCGGCGGAGGAGCGGTTGCGGAATTCGGAGGCGTTGTATCAGTCGCTGGTGGAGTGTCTGCCGCAGCACATATTTCGGAAGGATGTGGAGGGACGGTTCACGTTTGCGAATACGCGGTTTTGCAATGAGCTGGGGCGGCCGCTGGCGAAGGTGGTGGGGAAGATGGACGCGGATTTTTTTCCGGCGGCGCTGGCGGCGGAGTATCGGGCGGATGATGAGCGGGTGATGAAGGGGCGGCAGACGCTGGAAAAGGTGGAGGAGCATGTGAAGCCGGACGGGGAGAAGCAGTATGTGCAGGTGGTGAAGATACCGCTGGTGGACCTAGCGGGGCGGGTGACGGGGTTGCAGGGGATTTTCTGGGACATCACGCGGCAGAAGCGGTCGGAGGCGGAGTTGCGGGAGGCGGCGGACGCGTTGCGGGCGGCCAATGCGGAGTTGCGGAATGCGCAGATGCAACTGATCCAGGCGGAGAAGATGTTGTCGGTGGCGGGGTTGGCGGCGGGGGTGGCGCACGAGGTGAAGAATCCGCTGGCGGTGTTGAGCATGGGGGTGGAATTCCTGAATCGGCAGCCGTTTGCGGGGGAGGAGGACTTCAAGGAGGTGCTGACGGACATGATGGATGCGGTGGAGCGGGCGAACGGGGTGATCGGGGGGTTGCTGGATTATTCGCGGGAGCGGGATCTGACGTTGCGGCGGGAGTCGTTGGTGGAGGTGATCCGGCGGTCGCTGGGGTTGGTGCGGCACGAGTTGACGGCGCGGGCGGTGGAGACGGTGGAGGAGTTGGCGGGGGATTTGCCGCGGGTGGAGATGGACCGGGGGAAGATCGAGCAGGTGCTGGTGAATCTGTTCACCAACTCGGTGCATGCGATGCCGCGTTTTGGGACGCTGACGGTGCGGGCTTATGCGAAGACGCTGGGGGCGGATGAGGCGGAGATCAATCCGGGGCTGCGGGGTTGGAATCGAATCCGGGTGGGTGACCGGGTGGTGGTGGTGGAGATTGATGATACGGGTGCGGGAATACCGGAGGACAAGTTGTCGCGGATTTTCGACCCGTTTTTCACCACGAAGCCGACCGGCCAGGGTGCGGGGTTGGGGTTAAGCGTGGTGGCGAAGATTGTGGAACTGCATGGGGCGATGATTTCGATTCGCAACCGGCCTGAGGGCGGGGCGCGGGCGCAGTTGTTTTTCCGTGCGGTGCAAGGTTGAAAGGAAGATCATGAACCAGAAAACAAAAGTGATGATGGTGGATGACAATGCCCCGTATCTGCGGATGTTGTCGGCCAATCTGAAGAGCGGGGGTTTTGAGGTGTTGACGTTGAACGATCCGCTGGGGGCGCGGAAGGCGGCGCGGGAGTTTGCGCCGGATGTGATGTTGCTGGATGTGGTGATGCCGCAGCAGGACGGGGGTGATTTGTACAACACGTTGCGGGCGGATCCAGCGTTCAAGCGGCTGCCGATTTTGTTTGTGACAGCCGCGGTGACGGAAGTGACGCGGAGCAACGGGATGGTATTTGTGCCGAAGCCGGTGAAGATGGAGGTGTTGCTGAAGGAGATGCAGGCGGAGATGAACGCGATGAAGGCGGGATAGGCGGGCGGACGGGGATATGGGGGCGGCGGTTTCGGAGGGTGCTGTCGGGTGATGGGCTGATGCGGTCGGTAAACGCGCGGTTCCTTATCGCCGGGCGGCTCGCAGCGTCACGGTTGCGGGTCGCCTTGGAAATGAGGTGACAGGTTTCCGCGCTCCAAAGTGGGGCGCTCCCGGCGGTGTTGCGGTTCGGATTACGGCCGGGTTGATGGCGGGGATCAGGTCAGGTGCTGGGGGAGGGGCGGCTGGAGGGCGGAATCTTGGGGGTGGGGGGTGACGGTGCCGTGGTAGTCGGTGTGGCGGGTGAAGTTGAGGTGGGCGGCGCGGGCGTCGCTCTGGTCGTGGGCGATGGCGGTGACGGGGAGGTGGAAGTTGCCGTCGGGGAGGGCGAAGCGGTAGCTGAAGGTTCCGTCGGGGCGGAGCTTGATGGGGCGTTGAGCGATGGTGACGTTGGCGTCGGGTTCGGTGGCGCCGTAGATGACGAGTTCGGCGTTGATGTTGAACCAGAAGTCTTTTGGCGAAGGGGATGGAGTGGCGAGGAGTTGAGGGCTGGAGGGGTTGGAGATGGCAGCAGGCGGTGGTGTGTGGACGGGGTGGGGTTGGGTGGTGTCCGCGCCGATTTGCTGGCGGATGAGGGTGAGGAGTTCTTCGGAGGCGCCGGGAGTGTGGCGGGTGTGTTCGAGGAGTTTAACGATGGTGGCGAAGGTGTGTTCTTGGGCCGGGGTCCAGCGGGGTTGCGGGGTGGTGGCGATTTGGGAAGCGATGGGCGGGG
>CAZUUP010000690.1:0-3004 GCA_964623105.1 uncultured Akkermansia sp. | reverse complement strand
AACGGAAAATGGACCCCAACACCGGCCATCGCTGGCAGCGCGAACTCGAACGGGTGCGCAAGGCAGGCGGCCATCCCGTGCTCGGGGCATGGCTGGCATTCGCAGCCCTGCCGGAGGCGGAGTTCGCGAACCGGACGAAGGGCGTTGCCGAGCGCCTGTCGGCCAACGCCGACGGCAAACTGAATCCGCGCGTGGCGAAGCTCTTCACCGGAACGCCCCCGGCCAGTCTGAAGGAAGTTTCAGAACGGCTCGGAAAACTCCTGCTCGCCGAGGATGCGGCCCAGCCGTACGCCGACGCGGAACGGGAGCAAGTGCGACTGGTCCTGCGCGGCCCGGACGCGCCCGCGAACGTGCCGGCACCGGAGAACGACTCCCTGCTCGCCGGCGCGAGACCGAAGCTGCGACAGCTCAAGGCCAAAGTGGACGAACTGGATGCCGTCCATCCGGGAGCGCCGCCACGAGGAATGGTGCTGCGGGACAATGCCAACCCGACGCGGCCGGTAGTCTTTCTGCGGGGCAATCCGGGCAATCGTGGTCCCGAGGTGCCGCGCCAGATGGTCGAGGTGGCGGCGGGCAGCGGGCAAAAACCATTTGCCAACGGCAGCGGCCGGCTCGAACTGGCCCGGGCCATCGCCAGTCGCGATAACCCGCTTACCGCACGGGTGCTGGTCAACCGTGTGTGGATGCAGCATTTTGGTCAGGGCTTGGTCCGGACGCCGGGCGATTTCGGGGTGCGCTCCGATCCGCCGAGTCATCCGGAATTGCTGGATTATCTGGCGGCGCGATTTGTCGAGACGGGTTGGTCGGTCAAAGAGTTGCACCGGTGGATCGTCCTTTCCGCCACGTATGCGCAGGGCAGCATGGACCGCGAGGATTACGCCCGGAAAGACCCGGCCAACCTCCTGCTGTGGAAGGTGAACCGGCGACGGATGGATTTCGAAATGCTGCGGGATTCGCTGCTGGCAGCCGCCGGCAGGCTGGACACCGCGCCCGGCGGGCGCGGCGTGGAACTGACAACGGAGCCCTTCGCCACCCGGCGGGCCGTCTATGGTTTCGTGGACCGGCAGAATCTTCCGGGCGTGTTCCGCACGTTCGACTTTGCCAACCCGGACACCACCACGGCGCAGCGTTTCACAACCACGGTACCGCAGCAGGCACTGTTCATGCTCAACAGCCCGTTCGTCATCCAGCAGGCGCGCGCGGTGGTAGAACGCGCAAACGCAACCAACCCGGCCGGCGACAAGGAACGGTTGCGCGCACTGTATCGCCGGGTGCTGCAACGCGATCCCACCGCGGAAGAGGAACGCGAGGGATTGGAATTCGCACGCACCACTCAACCGGCAGCGGTTGCCCCACCCGCCGTATGGCAATACGGCTTTGGTCGGTACGACGCGGCCAGCCGCCGCACTGCCCAATTCACCCCGTTTGCACACAAGGACAAGTCCAAGTATCAGGCGGGCGCTGAGTTCCCCGACCCCCGGGCCGGTTATGTCAGTTTGTCGGCGACCGGCGGGCATCCTGGACGCGACGAAAGCCACGCGGCTATCCGGCGATGGACCTCGCCCGTGGACGGAATCGTGAACGTGGCAGGCACCCTGAAACACCCGTCACCCAGCGGAGACGGCGTTCGCGGCCGGATTGTTTCCAGCCGCACCGGGACCGTCGGCGAATGGTCGGTCAAAAACAACGAGGTCGAGACCAAGGTGCCGGAAATCACGGTACAGAAGGGAGATACGATCGATTTCGTCACCGATCACAACCTCGGTCCGGACCACGATTCGTTCGCCTGGGCGCCGGTCTTGAAAGTGGTGCGTTTGTCCCCGGACAACCCGGGCATGGGGTCCAGGACATGGAACGCGGCTGAGGATTTCAACGTAACCCCGACCACGATTACCCGCCTGGATGTTTGGGGAAAGCTGGCGCAAGTGCTATTGTTGTCGAATGAGTTCGCGTTTGTGGATTGAGCACGCCAATGACAGGAGGCTTGGTTTAAGAACTTTGACACTTGGACGATAAACTCCTAAACCTCCCGGAGCGTCGCCCGCGAAAGCGTCGCTGATTCAAGACGTCTCTCCCCGGCGCGGGGCCAACCGAAATTTTGTGCCAAAAAAAAGCTGCTATTCACTCGCTCTGGCCGCCCTGCCTTTGGGCCTCGCGGTGAACGTTTATGGGCAGGCAGGCCTGCTCCAGAACCACTTCGAACGACGCCTCCATCCCCGCGAGGCTTGGAAACGGGCGGACCCGTTCGACTTCAGCGTGCGGATGGTCGGCAATGCCACTTACGACGACAACATCACCATCACCTCGGGCGTGCCGCTCAAGGACTTGGTGTTCAACGCCACCCCGGGCTTCACCGTCAGCACGGGCGATTACTACGAGAGGACGAACAGTTTCCTCGTTGCGGATTACGCCCCGAGTTTCCAGTTCTTCAAACAGTACGATCGCAACAACGCCGTCAATCATCAGGCCGACCTCACCGGACAATATCACTTTCGCAAGCTGACCTTTGGTCTCACCCACAACTTTACCCGCGTGACCGAAGGGGTCGTGGACGTCGGTTCACGCATCACCCGCACGGTCAACACCACGGAGTTGAAGACCAACTACCGGCTCGCAAAGAAGACCACGCTCGACGTCAACCTCAAGCAGGTGATGACCGATTTTCCGCTGACCAGCGGGATGCAGTGGCAGAATGAGGATTACATCAACTACGAGATCACCCGCCGGATCAAACTCGGCGTCGGCGGCAAGGTGGGCTATCTTCAGGTAAAGAGCCAACCCCACCAAACCTACCAGCAGGGGCTGGCGCGCATCCAATACAACCTCAGCGGCAAGATGGAACTCACGGCGGCGATGGGTCCGGAATGGCGCCAATACGGCGGCGGATTGAACCGGACTTTCTTCCCGGTGGGTTCCCTCGGGTTGCAATTCGCCCCGCAAGACAACACCCGCATCACCGTCGGGGTGGACCGTTTCGTGGCTTTTTCCGTGTTTCTGCTGGGAC
>CAZUUP010000689.1:0-3005 GCA_964623105.1 uncultured Akkermansia sp. | reverse complement strand
GGCCGGATCGACCCAATTCCGTCCCGCTGAAAGCAGAGTTCGCCCGTCCTCAGCCAACTCCTGCGCGACGCGGGCGGGTCTGCTGTTCCCGTCACCGGATCAAGCGCGGCCGCTCCCGGCGTTTGAGGGATGCTCAACCCTCTTCCGGACGAATCCATTTCTCCACCTGCGGAGGTTTGAACTTTGCCAAAGCTTGCAGAAGCTTCGCGGGCCGCGTCTCGACCACAAACAATCCCTGATGCTCGGTCCGTATAAAACCCTCGGACACCCCGCGGGCTACTTGTTGAAGGAACGGGTCAAAGAAGCCCGCCACGTTCAGGAGACCGCAAGGCTTGGCGTGCAAACCCAACTGCGCCCAAGTCAGGATTTCGCAGAATTCGTCCAGGGTCCCGAATCCGCCGGGCAGCGCTACGAAGCCATCCGCCAGCTCGGCCATTAGCGCTTTCCGTTCGTGCATCGAGCCAACGATATGCAGCTCCGTCAGCCCGCGGTGCGCCAATTCCTTGGCCACCAGCGCCTCAGGGATCACGCCCGTCACCTCGCCACCGGCCGCCAGCACGGCGTCCGCGAGCACGCCCATCAACCCCACATTTCCCGCGCCGTAAACCAGTCCCCATCGTTTGCGGGCCAGTGTGGCGCCCAGCTCCCGGGCTGCTTCCGCGTATATCGGAGGACCGCCGTTGCTTGAGCCGCAAAACACGCATAAACGCTTCATGTGGTCACGGTAGCGCAGTGCACCAACAGTTGCGCGCCGAAAGTGATCCTGCCCCGGCCTCCAACGGGCCGTTCTGGAGGCAGATTCGGAATGCGATTTTCCCGGCTGCGCTTGTCATCTCCCTCCGTCCCGGCATACTCCCACGATATTTTTAACTAATGAAACCACTCGGAGTTGCCATCATCGGCTGCGGCGGAATCTCGCTGCAGAATCATCTGCCCGGACTCGCCCTGTGCCCGGAAACCAAGGTCGTCGCCCTCTGTGACGCCGACGCCAACACCCTCCAGCGCGCCAGCCAGCAGACCGGCGTCACCGCCATCTCCACGCGCTTCGAGGACACCGTCACGCGCGACGACGTCCATGCGGTCATCATCGCCACGCCAAATCTGTTCCATGGCCCGATTGCGCACGCGGCCATCGCCGCCGGCAAACATGTGCTGTGCGAAAAGCCCATTGCCATGAATTACGCCGAGGCCAAGGGCATGGCCGACGCCGCAGAAAAGGCGGGGGTGCGGCACATGACCGCCTTCACGTACCGCTTTGTGCCCGCCATGCGCTACCTGCATCACCTCATCCAGCGCGGCGATCTCGGTCAGCCCTATCACTACCGCTCCTGCCGCCTCCAGGACTGGGGCACGCGCAACGTCGGCTGGCGGCAGCAGAAACGTCTGGCCGGCACCGGCGAAATCGGCGACATGCTCAGCCACCGAATCGACTTTGCCTTCCACCTCGTCGGCCCGATGAAACGCCTCGTCGCCGGCCTGAAAACCCTCACGCCCGTGCGCGGCGGCCTGCCGAACGACACCGACGACTGGGTCGCCATCCTCGCCGAGTTCACCAACGGCGCGTCCGGCGTGCTCGAAAGCTCCAAGCTCGCCAGCGGCATGAACGAAGGCTGGCGCAGCCCCGACCGCGTCGAGATCAACGGCAGCGAAGGCAGCTTCAGCTTCACCACCGGCTCTTGGAATGAATTGCTGCATGGCAAGACCGGCGGCCCCGGTCTTGCCGCGCTCCCGGTGCCGCGAGAATTCTACGTCTGGCCCGGGTCCCCCCGCGACCCGGGCGTCGGCGATCCGCTCATCAGCTTCCGCTACGACCAGGCCGTCGAATTCATCAACGCCATCCGCGAGCAACGCCCCTGCGCGGTCACGTTCCACGACGGTGCGCGAATGCAGGGCGTGACAGACGCGGCGTTGAAGTCGGCGGAGACGGGGCAGTGGGTGAACTTGGTGTGAGCGCGCACTTCCTTCGTCCAGCCTGAGCAAAACTATGAACAAAATCGCAGTCGTCACCGGGGCCGGCAGTGGAGTCGGCCAGTCCGTCGTCATCAAACTCGCCCAACTCGGCTGGCGCGTCGCACTCGTGGGGCGTCGCGAAGACGCCCTCCGCGAGACCGTCAAGCTCGCCGGACAGTGGTCCGTCAATTTGCTCGTCTGTCCCTGCGACATCGGCAAGGCCGACGCCGTTACCGCCATGGCCAAAACTGTTCTCGAGAAACTCGGCCCCGTCAGCGTGCTTGTGAACGCAGCGGGCACCAACGTTCCCCGCCGCTCGCTCGCTGAACTCACGATGAGCGATTACCACGCCGTGCTCGATGCCAACATGAACGGCGCCTACTACTGCGTGCAGGCCTTTCTCCCGCACATGCGCGCGGCCAAATCCGGCACCATCGTCAACGTGGTTTCCGAGGCCGGCAAACAGGCCAGTCCCAAAGCCGGCCCTTCCTACGTCATCTCCAAATTCGGCATGACCGGCCTGACCCAGTGCATCAACGCCGAGGAACGTCCCAACGGCATCCGCGCCTGCTCGATCTTCCCCGGTGACATCGACACGCCATTGCTCGACAAACGCCCGTCCCCGCCGCCCGTCGAGGCGCGCAAGAAAATGATGCGCTCCGAGGACATCGCCGACTGCGCCCTCCTCGCGATCAATCTCCCGCAACGCGCCGTGGTCGAAGAAATTCTCGTCCGCCCGCTGTGACGCCCATGTCGGCCCCGGCCTCCACCGAGACCGCCATCGAGCGCTTCCGCCGGATGGTCACGCAAAATCCGCAGAACGGCCTCGCCCGCTTCAGCCTCGGCAAAGCCCTCTGCGACGCCGGGCAGTGGGGCGACGCGCGAGAGCACCTCGTCGCCGCGCTTGCGACCAAGCCTGACTGGATGGTTGTGCAAATTCTCCTCGGCAAATGCGACCTCGCCGTCGGCGACAAGCCCGCCGCCAAAGCCGCCTTCCAGCGCGCCCTCGAACTCGCCATCGCCCAGCACCATGATGGCCCCCAGGCCGAGTTGGA
>CAZUUP010000688.1:0-3010 GCA_964623105.1 uncultured Akkermansia sp. | reverse complement strand
CGTTCACCCAGCAGGGGAACCTGTTCCGCGCCCGCAGATGAGTGCTGGTCAGTGTTAGTTAGTGGTTTTTTCCGTTGCCCTGGTTTCCACTGCGGCTTTTAGGTTTATGCTTGGGGGCCACGGGTTGATGCATGCTTGAAGGATCGGCGCAGCGGGGTTTTTGGAGCGGAAAAGCGCGGCAGCTTGCGGTCAAGGTCGGACGCGGGAAGTTTCTCGGTTTAGCCGGAGCGGCCCGTTTCCTTGCGTCGGCGGCTGTGCTCGGGAAGGCGATCCCGGAAGCGTGCGCTACCCTTTTTTGGCGGTGTGGGTCTGGCCGGGGGCTGCGGTTCAGGGATGCCAGCGGCGGAGGCGGAGGGCGTTGCCGATGACGATGAGGTCGGAGAGGCCCATGGCGGCGGCGCAGAGCACGGGGTTGAGGAAGCCGAGGACGGCCAGGGGGATGGCGGCGGCGTTGTAGAAGAAGGCCCAGAAGAGGTTTTGCTTGATGGTGCGGAGGGTGGCTTGGGCGAGGCCGATGGCTTCGGGGACGGCCTGGATGTCGGCGTGGAGGAGGATGATGTCGGCGGATTCGCGGGCGACGTCGCTGGCCTGGCTGACGGCGATGCCGAGGTCGGCCTGTTCGAGGGCGGGGGCGTCGTTGATGCCGTCGCCGACGAAGGCGACTTGTTCGCCGCGCTGCTGGAGGCGGCCGACGATGTCGGCTTTGTGCTCGGGGCGGATTTCGGCGAAGACGTGGGCGGCGGGAATGCCGGCGGCGTGGGCGACAGCGGCGGCGGTGCGGGGGTTGTCGCCGGTGACGAGGAAGACTTTTTGTCCCTGGCGGATGAGGTTTGCGATGACGTCGGCGGCGTGGGGTTTGAGGGTGTCGCGAAGGGCGAAGAGGGCGAGGAGTTGGGTGTCGTGGGCGAGACCGAGGACGGTGGCGCCCTGGGTGGTCCAGGTGTCAAGGAAGGCGGTAGCGGCGGGGGTGTCGATGACGCCGGACTCGTGCAACCAGGCGAGGGAACCGAGGCGGAGCGGGCCGGATTGCCAGCGGGCGTGGACGCCGAGGCCGCGGGCTTCCTGCCAGTGGTCGAGCGCGGGGGTGGGGGAATCGTGGGTGGTGGGGACGGATTTGGCCCAGGTCGCGATGGCCTGGCTGAGGGGGTGGTTGGAGGGTTGGGCGAGGGCGAGGGCGAGGGCGGGGAGGGAAGTTGGCAGACTAGTGGGAGCAGCCGAATGGCTGGATGGGGGCGGGGGATTTTCGGTGTTGGGGGTTGGCGGATGGGGGAGAGAGGGATTCTCGCGGGCGGGCCGCCCGCGCTCCGGTGCAGCGGGCGGGCGCAGGTCGGCGGTCGCGGCAACGGTGATGTGGCCGTGGGTGAGGGTGCCGGTTTTGTCGAAGAGGACGGCGGTGATGCGGCCGCTTTTTTCGAGGGCGGTGCCGTCGCGGATGAGGATGCCGCGGCGGGCGGCGGCGTTGGTGCCGGCCATGATGGCGGCGGGGGTGGCGAGTCCCATGGCGCAGGGGCAGGCGACGATCAGGACGGCGGCGGCCTGAATGAAGGCGGCGGCGAGAGTGGTGTCGGGGAGGACGCCGGGCCAGAGGAAGGGGGCGAGCCAGGCGTGGGCGGCGCGGGCGGAGGTCGGGGCGAGGCCCCACCAGAGGGCGGTGGCGAGGGCGATGAGGACGACGACGGGGACGAAGATGCTGCTGACCTGATCGCCGAGTTTTTGAATGCGGGCACGGCTGTTCTGGGCGTGCTGGACGATGGTGATGATGCGGGCGAGGGCGGTGGCTTCGCCGAGGGCGGTGACGCGCATCTCGAGGCGTCCGTTTTGGTTCACGGTGCCGGCGTAGAGTTTTGCTCCGGGGGATTTTTCGACGGGAAGGGACTCGCCAGTGAGCATGGCTTCGGTGACGGCGGACTGGCCGGTGACGACCGTGCCGTCGGTGGGAATGGCGTCGCCGGGCTTGAGGAGGACGCGGTCGTCGAGTTGGAGGGAACTGACGGGGACGGAGGTTTCGGAGCCGTCGGGTTGGAGACGGCGGGCGGTTTGGGGGGCGAGGTGGAGGAGGGCGCGGAGGGAGGCGGTGGCGCGGGCGCTGATGATGGTTTCGAGCCAGTGGCCGGTGCTGATGACGGTGATGATGGCGGCCGATTCCATGAAATAGAGATGGGCGTGCCAGCCGGCGAAGAGTCCCCAAGTGCTGTAGGCGAAGGCGGTGGTGGAGCCGAGGGAGACGAGGGTGTCCATGTTGGACTGGCCGCGCCGGAGCTGGTTCCACGCGCCGCGGTAGAATTTGGCGCCGCAAAGGAGCATCACGGGGACGGTGAGGGCGAAGGCGGTCCAGTGGAAGGTGCGGTTCATGCCCAGGCCGAGGAACCATTCGCCGATCATCAGCGGGAGGGTGGCGAGGGAGCCGACGAGGACGTTGAAGCGCCAGCCTTGGAAAGGTGACCAGGAGGCGGGATCGGGGGCGTGGCCGGGAGCCTCGGGGGGGAGCGCGCGGATTTCGAAGCCGGCTTCGCGGACGGGGTGGAGGACGGGGTGGCGGGGAGAGCGCGGGACGGAGGGAGGGGGGGACGCAGGGAGGGGGGGCGGGGTGGGGGGGGGGGCGGTTTCCGAAGCGGGCTTCGGGGACGGCGGGGAGGACGGCGGGGGGGGGAGGGGGCGGGACGGAGGGAGGGTGGGACGGAGAGACGGAGGGAGAGGTGGTGCGCCAGCGGACGGTGAGGCGGTTGGCTTCGAGTTCGACGTGGGCGTCGGCGACGGTGGGGATGGATTGGGCGGCTTCGCGGACGTGGCGGGCGCAGTTGTGGCAGGTCATGCCATCCACGGCGAATTGCGTGGGCAAAGGGGTCGGGGCCGGAGGTGCGGCGGAACTCATTGGGTGGAAAGTCGGGGAAGCGGAGGGGGGAGTCAATGGGGATGGGGGACGGGGAGAATGGGGGAAGGAGAGATGGAGGGACGGGGTGGGCGTCAGAGGGAGGCGATGAGTTGGTTGAAACCGGCGCTGAGGATGGGG